>NZ_JBITIH010000006.1:0-253712 GCF_044458865.1 Micromonospora sp. NPDC050417 | reverse complement strand
CGTAACCCCCCCCACAAACCCGCAGCCCACCCCGCCCCCGTTGTATCGGCGGGCCCCCTTGTAACCTCTTTGCTTAAACACGGGGCCCCTCCTTTCACTGCGACTCAGGCGGGGGGAAGGACGGCGTCCCGTCGGGCGGCCCACTCCAGCGAGTGTCGGATGCCGTCCTCCAGGGTCAGTTCCGGCTTCCAGTCGAGCAGTCGCCGGGACCGGCCGGTACGGGTGTAGGAACCGGCCGAGTCGCCCGGCCGGGGTCCGGTCTCCCGTACCCGCAGGGGCCGGTCGCTGACCGCGTTGAACGCGGTGACGAACTCCCGCACGGTGGTGCCGTTCCCGGTCCCCAGGTTGATCACGTCGTGCGACCGTCCGCCGCCGGGCGGCAGGATGTCGTCGAACCGGCGTAGCGCCTGCACGTGTGCACGGGCCAGGTCCCAGACGTGGATGTAGTCACGGATTCCGGAGCCGTCGCGGGTCGGCCAGTCGACGCCGGTGATCAGGAATTCGTCGTCGCTCTCGACCGCGCTGATCATCTTGCCGAGCGCGTGACTGGGGCGGCGCAGTTGCAGCCCCGTACGCATCATCGGATCGGCGCCGACCGGGTTGAAGTAGCGCAGCGACAGCGCCCGCAGCGGGGAGGCGTCCGCGGTGTCGGCGAGGATCGCCTCCAGCATCGCCTTGGTGCGGGCGTACGGGCTGGTCGGATCGAGCACCGAGTCCTCGTCGACGGAGAAGTCCTCGCCCGGCCGGTAGATCGAGGCAGATGAGCTGAACAGCAGCCGCTCGCAGCCGTTGCGGAGCAGATGGTCGAGGAAGTCGACCGACTTGGCCACGTTCTCCCGGTAGTAACGCAACGGCTGGGCCACCGATTCGGGGACCACGATCAGGGCCGCCGCGTGCACCACCGCCCCGATCTCCGGGTGCTCGGCGAAGATCCGGTCGATCAGCGCGCCGTCGGCGATGTCGCCCTGGTAGAAGATCCGGTCGCGGGTGAACTCCCGTCGGCCGGTATTGAGGTTGTCCAGGATGACCGGCTCCAGCCCGTCGTCCAGACAGGCCGAGACCACGGTGCTGCCGATGAAGCCCGCACCACCCGCTACCAGTACCTTCAACGCCGCCTCCGTGTCGCCCTGCCTGGTCACGATCAACCTACCGGACCGGCTGGGGGGACCCGACGTACGCGGTGTGGCCTGGGCCACAGAAGGTGTACTGACAGCGATAGTTACTGGCAAGTAGCATCCGAGACACACCCCGCCGCCAAGGAGGCTCAAGTGCCCCGTGAAGTCCGGGATGTCGTCTTCGTCGACGGCGTCCGCACCCCGTTCGGCAAAGCGGGTGGCATGTACGCCAACACCCGCGCCGACGACCTGGTGATCCGTTGCATCCGCGAACTGCTGCGACGCAACCCCCAACTGCCACCGGAGCGGGTCGACGAGGTCGCCATCGCCGCCACCACCCAGATCGGTGACCAGGGCCTCACCATCGGCCGGACCGCCGCGCTCCTCGCCGGCCTGCCGAAGACCGTGCCCGGCTACGCCATCGACCGGATGTGCGCCGGCGCGATGACCGCGGTGACCACAGTGGCCGGCGGCATCGCCATGGGCGCGTACGACGTCGCCATCGCCGGTGGCGTCGAGCACATGGGCCGGCACCCGATGGGCGAGGGCGTCGACCCGAACCCCCGCATCCTGGCCGAGAAGCTGGTCGACCCGTCCGCGCTGGTCATGGGCTCGACCGCGGAGAACCTGCACGACCGGGTCCCGCACATAACCAAGGAACGCACGGACGCGTTCGCGCTCGCCTCGCAACAGAAGACCGCCAAGGCGTACGCGAACGGCAAGCTCCAGGACGACCTGGTGACCGTGGCGATCCGCGACCCCGAGACCGGCTGGGGCCTGGCAAGTGTGGACGAGGCGCCCCGGGACACCTCCCTGGAGAAGCTGGCCGGGCTGAAGACACCGTTCCGCCCGCACGGCAGGGTCACCGCCGGCAACGCCGCCGGACTCAACGACGGCGCCACCGCCAGCCTGCTCGCCGCCGAAGATGTCGCCCACGAACTGGGCCTGCCGATCGGCATGCGCCTGGTGTCGTACGGCTTCGTCGGGGTGGAGCCGGAGGTGATGGGGATCGGCCCGATCCCCTCCACGGAGAAGGCACTGCGGATCGCCGGCCTGACCATCGACGACATCGGCCTGTTCGAGCTGAACGAGGCGTTCGCCGTCCAGGTGCTCGCCTTCCTGGACCACTTCGGCATCGCCGACGACGATCCCCGGGTCAACCAGTGGGGCGGGGCGATCGCCATCGGTCACCCGCTCGCCTCCTCCGGCGTACGGCTGATGACCCAGCTCGCCCGGCAGTTCGCCGAGCAGCCCGAGGTCCGGTACGGCATCACCGCCATGTGCATCGGCATTGGCATGGGCGGCACGGTCATCTGGGAGAACCCGCACTGGACCGGGGAGAGCGCGAGGAGTGAGCCGGTCCTGCGAGCCCCGCAGTCGGGAGCGGAAGGTGTGACGGCGTCATGAGCACCGTGCAGAACCCGAACGAGGTCGTCACGAAGGCGCTGCTGCGGCTGGTCGCCGTACCCGGGCTGGACCGACCCGCCGCACTGATCACCCTGGACAACGGCTTCGACCACAGGAAGCCGAACACCCTCGGCCCGGCCGGTCTGGCCAGTCTGGACGAGGCGATCACCGCCGCGCTCGCGGCCGAGCCGGCGCTGGTCGCGGTGACCGGCAAGCCGTACATCTTCTGCGTCGGCGCGGACGTGACCGGCATCCCGCTGGTCACCGACCGGGAGCAGGCGCTCGAACTGGGCCGCCTCGGCCACCGGGTCTTCGCCCGGTTACGGGACAGCGCGGTGCCGACCTTCGCCTTCGTCAACGGCGCGGCGATGGGCGGCGGGCTGGAGTTGGCCCTGCACTGCCACTACCGGACCCTCTCCGGGGGCGCGGCGGCGCTGGCACTGCCCGAGGTGTCGCTGGGGCTGGTCCCCGGCTGGGGTGGAACCCAACTGCTGCCGAACCTGATCGGCATCCCGATGGCCACCCAGGTGATCATCCAGAACCCGCTGATGCAGAACCGGATGCTCAAGCCGAAGCAGGCGGCCGAGATGGGCATCGCCGACGTACTGCTCGAACCGGCCGACTTCCTGGAGCGGTCGCTGGAGTGGGCGGCCGGTGTGGTCCGGGGCACGGTCCCGGTCAGCCGCCCCGAGGTCGACCGGGAGATGTGGGACGGGGTGATGTTCTTCGCCAAGCAGACCCTGGACGAGCGGCTGCACGGCGCGGTGCCGGCCGCGTACCGGGCGCTGGAACTGCTCGGGCTGGCCAAGGACGCACCGTTCGAGGTCGGTACGGCAGCCGAGGACGAGGCCCTGGCCGACCTGGTGCTCAGCGAGGAGCTGCGCAGCGGCCTGTACGCCTTCGATCTGGTGCAACGGCGTGCCCGCAAGCCCGTCGGTGCTCCCCCGGCCACCCTGGCCCGCCCGGTGACCAAGGTCGGCATCGTCGGCGCCGGTCTGATGGCCTCGCAGCTCGCGCTCCTGTTCGCCCGACGGTTGCAGGTGCCGGTGGTCCTCACCGACCTGGACCAGACCCGGGTCGACAAGGGCGTGGCGTACGTGCACGGCGAGATCGAGAAGCTGGTCGGCAAGGGCCGCCTCGACACCGGTACGGCAGCCAAGCTGCGCGGCCTGGTCGGCGGCTCGGTCGACAAGTCCGTCTTCGCCGACGCCGACTTCGTCATCGAGGCCGTCTTCGAGGATCTCGGGGTGAAGAAGCAGGTCTGGGCGGAGCTGGAGAAGATCGTCTCGCCGGAGGCGGTGCTCGCCACGAACACCTCCTCGCTCTCGATCACCGCGATGGCGGCCGACCTGGAGCACCCGGAGCGGGTGGTCGGCTTCCACTTCTTCAACCCGGTCGCGGTCCTCCCCCTGCTGGAGATCGTCCGAGGCGAGCGGACCGACGACGCCACCCTCGCCACCGCGTTCGCGGTCGGCAAGGAGTTGCGCAAGTCCTGCGTACTGGTCAAGGACGCCCCGGCGTTCGTGGTCAACCGGCTACTCACCCGCTTCATCGGGGAGATCTTCTCGGCGGTCGACGCGGGCACCCCGTTGGCGGTGGCCGACTCCGCACTGGACCCGCTGGGGCTGCCGATGCGGCCACTGGCACTGGTGCAACTGGTCGGGCCGGCGGTCGCGTACCACACCGGAGCGACCCTGCACGCGGCCTTCCCGGACCGGTACGGGACGAGCGAGAACCTGAGGCGGATCGCCGAGTCCGGCCGGCCGCTGCTGGTCGATGGCGAGGTGGACCCGGAGGTCGCCGCCCTGCTCCAGGTCGGTGACCAACCGCTCGACGCCGCACAGGTACGCCAGCGGGCGCTGGACGCGGTGGCCCAGGAGATCCGGTTGATGCTGGACGAGGGCGTGGTGGCCGGGGCGGCGGACATCGACCTCTGCCTGATCCTCGGCGCGGGTTGGCCGTTCCACCTGGGCGGCATCACGCCGTACCTGGACCGCAGCGGCACCTCGGAGCGGGTGACCGGCCAACGCTTCCTGCCGTACGGCGTGGCCGGCCTGCCGGCCTGAGTCCGACGGCCCGGAGGGCCGCACCTGGCGCCTGTCGGCGGCGGGTGCGGCCCCCGGGCACACACTCGGCTCAGCCGACGTCCGCCGTACCGCCCCCCGACGGGGTCGACGCCCCCGCCGCTCCCTCCGCCGCCGCCGTGGCCGGGGCAGGGACCGGGGCGGGGGCGGGAGCTGGGGCCGACGTCGGTGTTCCGGCGCTGGTCGGTGCCCGTGCCGGTGTTCCGGCGCTGGTCGGTGCCCGTGCCGGTGTTCCGGCGCTGGTCGGTGCCGGTGCCGGCGCGGCGGACTGGGTGGGGACCACCACCGCGGACGCCGCCACCACCGGGGTCGCTGCCGCGGCCGGCAACGTCACCGTGACCTCCAGCCCCCCACCTGGTTGGGCCACCGCGCTCACCACCCCACCGTGGGCATCGCAGACCGCCGAGACGATCGAGAGTCCGAGACCGGAGCCGCGGGCGCCGGTCCGTTCCCGACCACCGCGCCGGAACGCCTCGAACAGGCCCGGCACGTCGGCCTGCTCCACCTCGAAGCCGGTGTTGCCGACCACCAGTTGCACCTGGACGGCGTCCGAACTGGTCCGCACCCAGAGCCGGCCGTGCAGGTGGTTGTACCGAACCGCGTTCTCGATCAGGTTGCCGGCCAAGCGTTCGAGCAGGCTGGGATCACCGACGACCGGCGCCGGCCGCAGGGACGTGGTGACCTCCAGCCCGAGCCGGTTCACCTCGGCCCGCATCGCCGACAACGCGGCGGCAGCGCCGTCGGCCAGGTCGGTCGGTGCCTTGCGACTCAACCGGCGACCCGACTGGGCCTCGCTGCGGGCCAACACCAGGAGCGAGTCGACCAGCCCGTTGGCCCGTTCGGAGGCGTCCCGGACCACGGTCGCCATCCGGCGGTACTCGGCCACGTCCGCGTCCGGATCGGCCATGGTCACGTCGACCTCGGTACGCATCACCGCCAGCGGCGTACGCAACTCGTGCGAGGCGTTCGCGACGAAACGTTTCTGCGCCTCGAAGGCGCCACCGATCCGGTCCAGCATCGCGTCGAAGGTGTCGGCCAGTTCGGCCACCTCGTCGTCCGCCCCGGAGTAACGGATCCGCTGGTCGAGGGTTGCCTCGCCGAGTCGCCGGGCGGTGGAGGTGACCTGGTGCAGCGGGCGCAGGGCACGGCCGGCCACCGCGTACGCGCCAGCCACCCCGACCACACTGATCGCGAGCAGCGCGACCAGCCCCTTGACGAGCAACTCCCGGGTGGCGGCGGCGAGTAGCTGATCCTGCCACTCCAACGCGCTCACCTGCGTGTTGTCGGCGAGCACCACGGTGCCCGAGCGCAGCTCGCCGGCCCCCCGGAGCCCGCCGGTGACCAGCAGCCAGGCCAGCAACAACAGGATGGCGCCGGCACCGACCAGTAGCACCCCGTTGAGCAGGGTCAGTCGCAGGCGGAGCGTGGGCCGCAGCCGGGCGCGGCGACGGGTCAGGTAGACGGTCATACGCCCACCTGCTCGGGCAGGTAGCGCTCCGGCATCCGGTAACCGGCGCCGACCACGGTCTCGATCAGCGGTGGGTCACCGAGCTTCTTCCGTAGGGTCATCACGGTCACCCGTACCGTCGTGGTGAACGGGTCGGTGTTGGCATCCCAGACCCGTTCCAGCAGTTCCTCGCTGGACACCACCGCACCCCGGGCCTTGAGCAGTTCCTCCAGCACCCCGAACTCCTTGCGGGTCAGGTCGATCGGCATCCCGGCCCGGGTGGCCACCCGCCGGGCCGGGTCGACCACCAGGTCCGCGACGGTGAGCACCGGGGGCGCGGCCGGGGTGGCCCGCCGGCCGAGCGCCTGCACCCGGGCGACAAGTTCGTCGAACGCGAACGGCTTGGGCAGGTAGTCGTCGGCCCCGAGTTGCAGCCCCTCCACCCGGTCGGCGACCGTACCGCTGGCGGTGAGCATGAGCACCCGGGTCAGCGCGCCGGAGCTGACCAGGTCGGCGCAGATCTGGTCGCCGTGCACGCCGGGCAGGTCCCGATCCAGGACCACCACGTCGTAGCGGGTCACCATGGCCATCTCGTGCCCCACGGTGCCGTCGTAGGCCAGGTCGACCGCCATGCCCTGACGGCGTAATCCCCGCCCGATCGCGTCGGCGAGATTCCGCTCGTCCTCCACCACCAGTACCCGCACCGCGACCTCCAGTTCTCGGCTCTGCCCAGCCCTTGCGAAACAACCTAGCCGCGTCCGCCAAACCCCAGCTCAACCCGGTCCGCCGAGCAGTCGTCCAGGCTGGGTCTCCCGCAGGGCCACCGGGCTGGGCGGGCGGGTCAGACGGGTAGGCGCCAGACGCCGATCGTGGCGTCGAGCCGGCGGCAGATCAGCACGGCGTGGGCGTACCGGCAGTCACCGGAGATGCCGGACAGCACCGCCAGCGGCCGGGTCGAGACCGTCGCCAGGTCGACGGCGGCGACCAGGGCGCGACCGTCCTGCCCGGTGCGGAATCCGATCAGCCGAGGCCCGCCCGTCCACCCGTCGGCCGGGGCGGCGCCGTCGGTGAGCGACCCGAGCACCTGCCACGCGCCGAGGTCGCCGAGCACCCGGCCGGTGCCCGGATCCAGCACGCTCAGCCCGGGCGCCGGCTGCTGCCGGGCCTCGTCGCTCCCGATCAGGTACGGCCCCACCGAGTGCAGGACGCTCCACCGGTCGTCGGACCACCGGACCGCCCCGGTGTCGGGGTCGAGCACCCGCACCCCGCCGTTCGGGCGGAAGGCACAGAGCACGGCGCCGCACGGCTGGGGCCACGGATCCCGGTCGGTGTCCCAGTCGATCGTCCACCGCCGTTCGAACCGCTCCAGCCCGTACGCGGTCAGGCTGCGTGCGCCCTCGGGACGCAGCAACAGGTCACCGACGGCCCCCGGTGGCCAGGACCCGACGCCACCCGCCCCCGGCGCGGGCAGTTCCGCCGACCGGACCACCTGACCGGAGTCCAGGTCCCGCACCTCGATCCGGCCACCCGGCAGCCCGATCATCGCCCGGTCCGGCAGCGGGCCGTCGAACCAACCGGCGGCCTCGTCGGTCGTAGCGGTGTAGTCGTGCACCGCCCCGGCCGGCAGCTCGACCGACCACCGCACCGCACCCGAGTCCGGCGCGATCGCCTCCAGGGTGCCCGGGGTCCACATGCCGAAGCCGTCCGGGATTTCCTCCCCGTCCGGGACGCCCGCACCGGTGGTGTCGGCGTCCGGGGTCCAGAGCAGCACGTCGCCGTGGGCGCTCACGGCGTCGAAAGAGGCCGTACGAAGCCACGAGATCGCCCCGGTCGCGGTGTCCACGCCGACTGTCCGCCGGGGGGCGACCGAACCCCAGTCCGAGGTCAGCACCAGCGTGTCGCCGATCAGGGTGTAGCCGCCGAGCGGGCCGGGCACCGGCATCCGTACCCGCCACAGCGGCTCGCCGCCGGGCAGCCGGTACGCGCTGACCTGCTGCCGGGATTCCGCCGCCGGGTCGACCGGGTCGATCAGGAAGAGCCGGTCGACGCCGGTCACCACCGACGTGCCCAACCGGGCCGGAATGGTCACCTCCGAGATCCGGGCTGGCCCGGTGCCGGCCGCGCCCATGGTGGCGAGCAGCAGCGCCAGCAGCACACCGAGACGGACCGACCGGGCGGCCAACCAGGAGCGGGCCAGCGGCCGATCCTCCACCGTCGGCTCGGTCCACCGGTCACCCAACTCGATCTGGCCCACCCGCCACCCCCGTCCAGACACCCGCCGCCCACGCCGACCGGGAGCCACCGTCGCGGTCGGCCCGATCGGCGGCGCCGCGACGCCTGGTCCGCTGCCTCGGCGACGATCGGGGCGGCGACCGCGGGCCGATTCCGGCCGGCTGGCCAGGCTCACCCCAGCGCTCGCCTGTACGATGTCGCGTCGTGGCAATCCCGGTAGTAAATAACAATTCGGACGCAGAAGCCGGTTCCGGCCCGGAGCCCGCACCCTCGTCGTCGGTGGAAACCGACCAGGACCGAGCACGCCGACGGTACCGGAAACCGGCCCGCGCCGACCTGCTGGCCATCGCGGCGTACGTTCTGCTCGGCATCGTGGTCTGCGCCAACTACTGGGTCGACATCCAGCACCGGGTCTCGTCACACCTGCCCACCGACCACAGCTGGTTCGAGTGGCTGCTGTCGCACGGCGCCTACTCGGTCCGGCACTGGGAGAACCCGCTCTTCTCCGCCCGGCAGAACGCCCCGGACGGCGTGAACATGATGGCGAACACCTCCGTGCTCGGCATCAGTCTTCCGCTGGCCCCGCTCACCCTGCTGCTCGGACCACAGGTCACGTACGCGATCTACCTTGGCGGGGCGCTCGCGGCGACCGCGGCCACCTCGTACTGGATGCTCTCCCGGCACCTTGTCCACTCGCGCGGTGCGGCCTTCGTCGGCGGGGCGTTCCTCGGCTTCGCGCCGGGAATCGTGCACCACGCGAACGGCCAGCCCAACTTCGTCAGCAACTTCCTGCTCCCGGTGATCGTGGTCCGGGTGCTGCGCCTCGGCGAGCCGGGACGGTGGCTGCGTAACGGGATCGTGCTGGGCCTGCTGGTCACGTACCAGATCTTCATCAACGAGGAGATGCTGCTCCTGACCGCGCTCGCCTGCCTGGTGATCGTGGCCGCGTACGCGGTCCAGCGCTGGTCGGCGGTACGGGCCCAGGCGGTGCCGTTCCTGCTCTCGATCGGTGTCGGAGGGGCGCTGGCCCTGCTGCTCGCCGGCTACCCGATCTGGTACCAGTTCAACGGCCCGCAGTCCTACCGGGGACTACAGGGCGGCGTGTTCCACAGCTGGGGTGAAGATCTGGCGGCGTTCGTCACCTACTCCCGGGACACCATCGCCGGTTCCGACGCGGTGGAGAAGACAATCGGCCTGACCGAGCAGAACACCTGGTTCGGCTGGCCGCTGGTCGGACTCGCCCTGCTGGTGATCGTGCTGCTCTGGCGGATCTCGCTGGCCGCCCGTACGGCCGCCGTACTGGCCCTCGTCTTCGGCATCGCCTCGATCGGACCCTTCGTCCGGCTGGACGGCACACTGACCGAGGTCCGCGGCCCGTGGAGCTTCATCCCGGACGACCTGCCGCTGGTCGAGATGATGATGCCGACCCGGCTCAGCCTGGTCGTCGCCGCCGTGATCGGAGTGCTGCTCGCGCTCGCCTGGGACACCGTCGCCTCCACCCCGGCCGGCACCGGGCCCACCGGGCGCAGGGTCAAGGTCCTGGCGTACGCGGCGATCGCGCTCGCGCTGCTGCCGCTGGTGCCGAAGCCACTGCCGGCGATGCACGTCGACCCGCCGCCGCGATTCATCACCAGCGACGAGTGGCGCCCCTACGTGCCCGCGGGTCGCACCCTGGTCCCGGTGCCGGTGCCCAGCAACGTGCACGGCCTGTCGACGCTGCGCTGGAGTGCGCTGACCGGACACGAGTTCCCGGTCCCCGGCGGCTACTTCATCGGTCCGAGCGCGGAGGGCCTGGGGGTCTTCGGGGCCGTGACCCGTCCGACCGCGATGCTGATGTACGTCACGATCGACACCGGCAAGGTTCCGGACATCACCCCGGAGGTACGCGCCCAGGCGGTCGAGGACCTGCGGTTCTGGCGCGCCTCGGTGGTGGTGCTCGGCGACCACCCGCACGAGGGGGAACTGCGCGCCCTGATGACCGCACTGATCGGACCGGCGCAGCGGGTCGACGACGTGTGGCTCTGGGACGTCCGCTCCCTCGTCGGCTGAGGGGTAAGGAAGGGGCCCTTGTTAACGCATAGCGTTAACAAGGGCCCCTTCCTTACCCCACTTGGGAGCGGACGTCCCAGACCCAGGCTCCGGAGATCATGCGGCCGGGACCGAGCAGCAGGTCGACCGTCTCCTTGACCGGGTTACCCCGGTGCAGCCCGCCCTGTACGACGATCGCGGCGCGCCAGTGCCGCAGGTCCTCTACCGCCTGGCGCCGCTGCTCGTCGCCGATCACCGGCACCTGGCCGGTACGTGCCACCGCGTCGAGCAGCACCGATGTCGGACGGTCCGGGGTCCCCCAGCGGGCCTGCCGGTCGGCGGAACTGATCGGGCCGATGAAGTAACCACCGGGGGCGGTGAAGGCCAGTCCGGTCCGGGCCGACCAGTACATGCCGGCGATCGCCTCGCCGCCCCGGGTCGGCGGCACCGGCACGAGGGTGCGCCCCGGCGGGACGTAGGCGCGCCACTCGCCGGTGGCGACGAACTCCGGCACCGGCCAGGTCGGCACGGTCCGGATCGGCAGCGGCGCCACCGGCAACAGCACGGCGACCAGTGCCCCGCCCCAGAGCAACCGGACCGGCAGGACAGGGCTCTCCCCCGCCCTCCGGATCGGGGCCGGCAGCGGCACCGGTCCGCGCCGGAACACCTGGTCGGTGGCGAGAGCGAGCAGGGTGGCCAGCATGGGGAGGCAGACCAGCGGGAACCGGGCCGGCACCGCCAGGTCGATCAGCGGCAGGTCGGCGACGAGCCGGTACGGACCCGGCAGCCCGGTCAGCCTGCCGTCCAGCCGGATGTCGTTGCCCAACGACAGGGCGGCGAACGCGACCACACCGACGGCCAGTGCCTTGACCAGCGGACGCCGCCACTGCCAGACCACCACGACCGCACCGAGGACGAGCAGCGGCAATCCGAAGAAGGAGTTCTCCTCGGTCGGGTTCGGCGACAGCACCCCGGGCACCGAGTCGTGGCCGGTCAGCGACTGGCGGGCGGACGCGGTGAACGAGCCGAGGTCCAGCGCGTACGCCCCGGGTTCGAACGGCAGGCCCCGGTAGTGGCCGGGGCCGAAGAACTGGAACCAGAGCGGGTACGCCAGCAGTGCCGCCGCGACCAGCGCGCCGATCCCGAGCCGGCCGAGGAAGGCTCCCCCGAGCCGACGTACGGTCGCCGGGCTCGCCGCCGCGTAGCAGACGGTGAACAGGCCGCAGGCCAGCACCAGGAAGGCCAGCACCTCCTCGCCCAGGAAGACCTGGTAGGTGACGAGCAGCCCGAGCAGCAGCCCACGCCGGAGCACCCGGTCGGTCGCCGGGGCGAACACCACGGCAAGGATCGCCGGCACCAGGAACTGCGAGATCATGTGCAGGTGGCCGGTTGCCTGGGAGACCATGCCCGGGGCGAAGCCGCAGATCAGCCCGCCGACCGCGGCGGCGACCCGGGAGTCGACCAGGCGGCGGGAGAAGAGCAGGTACCAGGCGGTCGCGGTGCCGGCGAGCGAGCCGACGATGGCCACCAAAAACGTGGTGTGCGAGCCGAAGAGCAGGGTCACCGGGGCCAGCGGCAGGCCCAGGCCGAGCACCGACGTGTTCGCCATCAGGTTCACGCCGTCGGGGGCGTTGAGGGCGGTGCTGTAGAGCGGGTTCTCCAACTGGGTCACCGCGTGGGCGGCACGGGCCAGCATCCACTCGAACAGCATCTGGTCGTTGCCCGCGCGGGTCGTGTGGTCCGGGTGCAGCCAGAGTCGGCTGGTGACGTACCCGGCCGCCAGCAGATAGCTGGCGATCACCGCCAGGTCCGTCGGCCACCGCCGGCGGCGGGCTCCGGCGACCAGGCGGTCGAGGGTACGCCGCAGCCGTACCCGTGCCGTTGTCGCGGCCTTGCCAGTCGACGCACCGGGAGGGGTGTCCGTGACCACGGTGGTGGCCGTGGTCCGATCGGATTCCGCTCCCGGGGTCGTGTTCATCCGACCGGGACCGGTGTTCGCTCGCCGGGTCGACCGGCGTGGACCCGCCGCATCAGCTACTCGGGCCGGTCAGGCTGCGGATGTCCCAGAGCCAGACGTCGTCGACCCGCCGTCCTGGGCCGACGACCTGTTCCACGGTCCGGCGCAGTGGCTCGGCGTTGCGCTCGTCCACCGGGAGCACCAGGATCGCGGTTTTCCAGTGGCGCAGCTCGTCCATGGAACGACGGCGCTCGCGATCGGTGAGGGTGAGCACCCGGCCGGTGGTCGAGACCTGGTCCAGCAGTTCGCTGATGCCACTCGGACGGCCGCCGAATCGACCCGGGTCTCCGGTGTTGCCGTTGCGCGGGGCGAGGAAGTAACCCCCGGGAATCTTGAAATCGAGGTCGGTCGAGGCGGCCCAGCGCATCCCATTGGTGTGTCCCATCGCCGGCACCGGCACCGGCACCAGGGACTGGTTCGGGCCGACGTACGGCCGCCAGTGCCCGGACGTGATGAAGTCGGGCACCGGGGGCCGGGACCCGACTTTGAGCGGCAGGGGCACGAGCGGGATCAGCACGATGGCCAGTGCGGTGATCACGACGGTCCGACGGGTCCGACGGTCGACGCTCTCCATCAACCAGGCCCGGTCGACAGCCATGGCGAGCAGCACGCCGATCACGACCGTGGTGATCAGACCGAACCGGGTCGGCACCACCGCGTCCAGCAGCGGCAGCTTGACCAGCCACTCCCACGGTCCCCAGAACAGTTCCCGGTTCCAGTAGGAGACCCGCTCACCCAGGGACAGGATGGCGAAGAAGAGACCGGTGAAGGCGAGCGCCCGTACGATCACCTCGCGCCGCAGCCAGACCACGATAGCGACGGTGAGCAGGGCCAGGCCCCAGCCGAAGAAGGCGTTCTCCTCGGAGTAGTTGGGGGCCAGGTTGGCGTTGGCCCGCTCGTTGCCGCCGAGCGTCGGCGACCCGGGACTGATGAACGCGGCCAGGTCGTTGCCGTAGTCGCGAACCGCGTCGCTGAGGCCGTGGTACGCCTGCCGACCGGCGAACTGGACGTAGAGCGGGTAGGCGAGCAGGGCGACGGCGATGACAGCGCAGACGGCCAGACCGCCGGCGAGCGGGCGCCACGCCGCACGCCACCGCCCCGGTTGCTGGGCCAGTACGGCGAGCAGGAAGACACCGCAGGCCAGAGCGGTGAAGAGCAGGATCTCCTCGTTGATGAACGCCTGGTAGCTGACCAGCAGGGCGAGCACCACACCGTCGCGGACCACCCGGGTGGAGCGGGTCAGCAGGATGACCCGCCAGACGATGAACGGGAGCAGAAACTGGGAAATGATGTTCGGGTGCCAGTTGGCGTGTGACAGCAACGCCGGTGAGAACCCGCAGAACCAGCCGCCGACAATCGCCGCGATCGGGGTCCGGACCACGTGACGGGAGAGCACGAAATACCAGGCCGACGCGGTACCGGCGAGTCCGAGCGTCACCAGGACCACGAAGGACACCGCCGGGCCGAACAGCAGTGTCACCGGGATCATGGGGATGCCCAGTCCCAGGATGGCGGTGTTCGCCATCAGGTTGACTCCGTCAGGATAGTTCAACCGGTCCGTGAAGAACGGGTATTCGCCGTGCAACACCACGCGTACCGAGTGGGCGAGAAAGTACTGCACCTGGGCCGGGTCGCTGCTGTAGAGCGACGCCACCCGTCCGGCTGGGTCGAGCCAGATCTGGCTCGTCACCCAGAAGGCGGCGAGCAGAAAGGCGCCGAAGACCAGCAGGTCACGTCGCCGGGTGGGCCAGCGGCGCAACCGTGTCCCCTGGTCGGCGGTCCCCCGATCCGAGCCGGCGGCCGGGGGCGTGGGCGTCGAACCGGCCGCAGCCTCCGCATCGACGGAAACCGGGCCCTTTCTTGCCGCCGGATCAATGGCAGCGTGCCCGCCGGGCCCGGATGTATCCGGATCCGGTGTCGTTTCGAGACGGGGCTCGGCAAGCGTCACAGTCGGCGGAGTCTACCGGAGCGTCAGGGACGTATCGGACGGCACATACGGGATTGCGCCACGATATAAGCGGTAACGCGTAGTGTCCGGCGAAAGCTGGTACGGCTTTGCGAGGTGTGGCCCGGGCCCCGTCCGAGATCTCGTAAGATGTGGCTTCCGCAGCACGCCGACGGGATCGGGGGCTTACAGG
The DNA here is from genome assembly GCF_044458865.1 of Micromonospora sp. NPDC050417. NCBI lineage: Bacteria > Bacillati > Actinomycetota > Actinomycetes > Micromonosporales > Micromonosporaceae > Micromonospora > Micromonospora sp. NPDC050417. The sequence goes on along the minus strand of NZ_JBITIH010000006.1, from coordinate 239,244 downwards.
TGGTTTCGGTCCGTCGTGGCGGTGTGCTGGGTGCGGCACTGGCGCTGGCGTTGTTTGTCTCCGGGTGTGGTCCGAGCACGACGGAACCTGCGGCGCCGTTGCGGGTCGGCGCCGACTCACGGGACGGTTCGCTGGAGGTCTGGCCCGCCCGGGGCGCACTCGCCGCCGATCCACAGGCGACGGCCGCGGTCACCCGGGCGGTGGCCGACTGGCGTTCGCCGGTGGACGACCGGGTGCACCTCTCCTCGTCCGGCATCCTCTGGCTCGGACAGCTCGACAGCGGCCCGGTCGCCCTGGTCGCCGCGGACGTACCCGGCGACTCGGCGTCCTGGCTGCTTCAGCTCTCCGGTCGGGGTGCCGAATTCGAGGTCACCAGCGCGGTCGACTACTCCGACCCGGGCTACCTGATCTACTCCGACGTGCTGCCCTTCAACGTGCCGCAGGGTCGGCGCTACCTGACCTCCGCCCGGGTCGAACGGTTACTCGGGCCGGACGGCAAACCGCTGACCGTGACCGACGGGGTGACCGAGCCGGTGAACGTACCGAGATGCGGGGCGGTGCCGATCACGGCCCGGCTGCGCACCACGGAGTCACTGCCCCAGGGAAAGGCGAACGATCGGCTGATCGACCTCGGCACCGGCGTCGCCGGCCCCCGGTATCCGCTGGTGGTGGACGACTCCGGCTCCGGGGCAAGCGCCCTGGACGGGTTGGACACCTGCGTGCTCGCCGCCGCCACGGGCCCGTTCGGCAGCGTTCCGCGCCGCATCCACGACCGGGAGCATCTCGGGTCGGTGCCGACCTCCTGGCCGGCGGACCGGGTGGCCGCCCGACCGCTGGGCCAGGTCGATCTGGGTACGGAGAAGGCCGGCCGGCTTGAGCAACTCTCCTGGCACACCGACGCGGGCGTGTGGAACGCGGTCGTGTTGCGCCCGGCCGAGGGCACGGCGGTGGCGTCCGAGGCGGACCGGGTGAACCCGCTCCAGGCGTACGAGCTGCCGACACCTGGCCGGAACCTGGTGGTGCTGGTCTGGCGGGCCAATTCGGAGACCAACCTGACCCTGCCGCCCGGCGCGAAGGCCCTGGTGAACCGGCCGGGCCTGGCGGTGGTCGAGGAACCGGCCGTCCGGCAGACGTTCACGCTGACCACCGCCGACAAGTCGTACCAGCGGCAGATGGGCGGCCAGTAGTTCCGCTCGCCGCAGCCCCGGCCAGCGGATGACCGGGGCCGCCCAGCGGGGGTGACCACGCCGCCCAGCGGGTGACGAGGTCGGACCGCAGCGGCGACCGGGTCCGGAAAAACGGCACCGCCAGCGCCGCCGCGACCCGGTGACCGGGCCAGGCGACGCTGGCGGTGGAGGTGTCGCGGGTCAGGCCCGGCCGTTGCGGCCCTTGGCCCGGTCCCCGGTGGCGGGCCGCTCCCCGGCGGGCGCCGAGATCCGTACCGGTTCGATCGGGGCGTCGAGGCGGGAGACCCAGCCGGTGACGTCGCGGGCCACGTCCTGGGCGGTCAGTCCGAGGTCGGCGAGGATCTGTGCCCGGGTGCCGTGGGGCTGCCAGACCGGCGGCACGCCGAGGTCCCGCAGCGGCACCATCAGGTCCGCGTCGCGCATCGCCTTGGCCAGCGCGTCGCCGACCCCGCCGGCGCGTACGCCGTCCTCGACGGTCACCACCAGCCGGTGCGAACTGGCGAGGGTGACCAGCTCCTCGGGGATGGGACGGATCCACCTCGGGTCGACCACGGTAACGCCGTAACCCTGCTCGGCCACCCGGGCCGCCACCTCGACCCCGAGTTGGCCGAACGCGCCGACAGCGACCAGCAGCACGTCGGTACGGCTGGACTCGGCGAGCACGTCGACCTGCCCCACCCGACGGACGGCCGGCAGGTCCTTGGCGACCGAACCGGTCGGGAAGCGCAGGATGGTCGGGCCGTCGTCGACCGCGACCGCCTCGCGCAGTTCGGCGCGGAGCGTGGCGGCGTCCCGGGGCGCGGCGATCCGGAGTCCGGGCACCACCCCGAAGACGGACATGTCCCAGATGCCGTAGTGGCTCGGCCCGTCCGGGCCGGTGATGCCGGCGCGGTCCAGCACGAAGGTGACCGGCAGCTTGTGCATCGCCACGTCGAGCAGGACCTGGTCGAAGGCGCGGTTGAGGAAGGTGGCGTAGACCGCGACGACCGGGTGCAGGCCACCGAGCGCGAGGCCGGCCGCCGAGGTGGCCGCGTGCTGCTCGGCGATGCCGACGTCGTAGACCCGCTCGGGGTACTTGCGCGCCAGCGCGGCGATGCCGGTCGGCTCGGCCATGGCGGCGGTGATGCCGACGACGTCGGGTCGCTCGTCGGCGATCGCCACCAGTTCGTCGGAGAAGACGTGGGTCCACTTCACCGACGGCGCGGCGAGTTGCTTGCCGGTGGCGACGTCGAAGGCGCTGGGGCCGTGGAAGCAGTCCGCCTCGTCCTCTTCGGCCGGCCGGTAGCCGTAACCCTTGCGGGTCACCGCGTGCACGATCACCGGGCCACCGAAGCCCTTGGCGCGGCGCAGGGCCGACTCGACCGCGGCGACGTCGTGTCCGTCCACCGGGCCGACGTACTTGATGCCGAGGTCCTCGAACATCGCCTGCGGCGCGACGGCATCCTTGATGCCCTTCTTGACCGCGTGCAGCACCTCGTACATCGGGCGGCCGACCAACGGCGTCGAGCCGAGCGCGTCCTTGACCACGTCGAGCACCCGCTCGTAACCGGGATTGAGACGCAGGGTGGAGAGGTGGTCGGCGAGGCCGCCGATGGTCGGCGCGTACGACCGGCCGTTGTCGTTGACGACGATGACCAGCGGGTTGCGCGCGGCGGCGATGTTGTTCAGCGCCTCCCAGCACATGCCGCCGGTGAGCGCGCCGTCGCCGACCACGGCGACCACGTCGCGCCGCTCGCCGCGCAGGGCGTACGCCTTGGCCAGGCCGTCGGCGTAGGAGAGCGCGGTCGAGGCGTGCGAGTTCTCGATCAGGTCGTGCTCGCTCTCGGCCTGGCTCGGGTAGCCGGAGAGCCCGCCGCGCTGGCGGAGCGTGTCGAATCCGCTCTGCCGCCCGGTCAGCATCTTGTGCACGTACGCCTGGTGTCCGGTGTCGAACAGGAAGCGGTCCCGGGGCGAGTCGAAGACCCGGTGCATGGCGAGGGTCAACTCGACCACGCCGAGGTTCGGTCCGAGGTGTCCGCCGGTACGGGAGACCTTCGTGACCAGGAAGTCGCGGATCTCGGCGGCGAGCAGGTCGAGTTCCTCGGCCGACATCCGCTTGACGTCCTGGGGGCCGCGGACGCCTGCCAGCAGCCGGCCCGGGTTGGCCGCACCCTCTTCAACTCTCATGACCGCAGAGTCTATCGGCCTCGGCGGCGCCCGCAGCCCGGGCCGAGATCGTGCCCGTAATTCGACCGACGCCGCTCCGGCTACCGTCCGGGTCGGCCGGTACGCCGATCAGGTAACCGGTTCTGACAGATCGTCAATAACTCCGAGCAGTAACGATGCGGGCACCCTGGGCGGAAGCGACGTTAACATGGCGGTAACACCCTCCTCTTCCAGAGGTGCAGCAGATGTCGCCTCGTCCCCGTCCCCCGCACTGGCCGGGTCAGGACGTCCCGCGCAACCGGCACTCCGGCCGGTACGCCACCGGTCAACTACTCGCGCTGCTGGTGATCGCCCTGATCAGCCTGCCGCTCCTGCCGTTGCTCCTACTGATCATCGCCTGGATCCGGCTGCGGGACCGGGCCCAGTCCCGGTCCGAGCGCCGGGCCGCCCGCCGGGCGAGCACCACCCCGACGGCACTGGTGCACGGTCTGCTCTCCCGCTGAGGCCACCACCTACGGTGACTACGCCGGCGTGAACAGCCCGACGCACTCCACGTGCTGGGTCATCGGGAAGAGGTCGTACCCGCGCAGCTCGACCAGGCGCCAACCGGCCTCGGCGAAGATCCGAACGTCCCGGGCGAACGCCGCCGGGTCGCAGGCCACGTACGCGACCGCGCGTGCCCCGGTGCCGGTCAGTGCCCGAACCACGTCGGCACCGGCGCCGGTACGCGGCGGATCCAGGACCACCAGGTCGACCGGACCGGTGATCCGGCGGCGGGCCAGCGCGGTCTCCACCTTCGCCGAGACGACCTCGACCTGTGCCAGGTCGGTCAGGTTCTCCCGAGCCGCCGCGATCCCGGACGGCGAAGCCTCGACCATGGTCACCCGCCCGGTGGGTCCGACCCGCTCGGCGAGCGCGGCGGCGAAGAGCCCTGCCCCGCCGTACAGATCCCAGGCGCGTTCCCCGGCGGTAGGCGCGAGCAGTTCCAACACCGCGCCGACCAGGGTGTCCGCGGCGGCCGGGTGGACCTGCCAGAACGCGTCCACCGGCAGTTGCCACTGTCGGCCGGCGGCCAGCTCACGAACGGTCGAGGGGCCCTGCTCGGCGAAGGACGTGCCGTTCACGACGGTCTGCACGGCCACGTCGCCACCGGTCGAGGCGACCGTCTCCACCGCTTCCGCCGCCGACCACCGCTGCCCGTCGCCGGAGAGCACCGGCAGGGTCTGGATCGCGGGGTGGGCGATCAGGCAGCGCTCCACCGGCACCACCTCGTGGGAGCGGTGCTTGAGCAGACCGGCCCGGCCCGCCGCGTCGACCGCGTACCGGACCCGGGAACGCCAGCCCAGTGACCCGCCGGGCAGCGGCGCGACCCGCAGGCCCAGCGCGTCGACCTCGACCTGGCTGAGGTGGCCGAGGCGGCGCAACTGCTCGCGTACGACCTCGGCCTTCCACTCAAGCTGAGCCTCGGGCGCGACATGCTGCAGGTCGCAGCCCCCGCAGCGATTCGGCCCGGCGTACGGGCACGGCGGGCTGACCCGCTGCGGTGCCGCCGCGAGCACGGAGACCGCGTCGGCCCGGAGAAATCCCCGGTTCACCTCGGTGATCTCGGCGATCACCCGTTCTCCGGGGAGGGCGTGCCGGACGAAGACGATCTGCCCGTCGAGCCGGGCCACGCAGTGTCCGCCGGGCGCGACCGCGTCCACGGTCAACTCGACCCGCTCCGCCTCGCCCGGGCCGGTCCGCTCCTGCGCCCGCGCCGCATCGGCGTCCGCCCCGGACCCCGGGATGGGGCGGGACTGCTCCGGGCTCGTCCGGCTCGTTTCTGCCCGGCTCATCGCTGTTCCGCCTTTGGTTCGGGGTCGTTCGGGGTGGGACCGGCCTGCGCCGGCCGGGGTGGGGTCGGGACGGCCTCCGGTGGCCGGGGCGAGGTGAGCAGGCCACCTGTGTTGGCCCCGCGCGGGCCACGGGCCGGGCCGCGGCTGAGCGTGGCGTCGTACCGGTCGAGGTCCTTGTTCGCCGACGAGGCGAGTTGCCAGGGCACGCTGGTCACCATCACGCCCGGCTCGTAGAGCAGCCGTCCCTTGAGCCGCAACGCGCTCTGGTTGTGCAACAGGTTCTCCCACCATCGGCCGACGACGTACTCCGGGATGAAGACGGTGACCACGTCGCGCGGCGCGTCGCGGCGCACCGAGGCGACGAAGTCGAGGATCGGCCGGGTGATCTCCCGGTACGGCGAGTCGATCACGGTCAGCGGCACCGGTACCCCGCGACGTTCCCACTCGGCCTGGATCGCCCGGGTGTCCTTCTCGTCGACGTTCACCGTCACCGCGGTCAGCGTGTCCGGCCGGGTCGCCTGGGCGTACGCGATCGCCCGCAGGGTCGGCTGGTGCACCTTGCTGACCAGCACGATGGCGTGGTTACGCGCGGGCAGCATCGGCCGCCCGTCGGCCGGGGTCAGCTCGGCCGAGACGGTGTCGTAGTGCTTGCGGATGCCGAGCATGAGCGCGTAGATCACGGCCATCGCGGCGATCGCGATCCAGGCGCCGAGCAGGAACTTCGTGATCAGCACGATCACCAGTACGACGCCGGTGAGTCCCATGCCGAAGCCGTTGATCGCCCGTGAGCGGATCATCTTGCTGCGGCGCTCCGGGTCCCGCTCCACCCGCAACAGCCGGTTCCAGTGTCGGATCATGCCGGCCTGGGAGAGGGTGAAGGAGACGAAGACGCCGACGATGTAGAGCTGGATCAGTCGGGTGATCTCAGCCTGGAAGCCGACGATCAACACGATCGCGGCGATGGAGAGAAAGACGATGCCGTTGGAGAAGGCCAGGCGGTCGCCCCGGGTGTGCAGTTGGCGGGGCAGGTAGCGGTCCTGGGCCAGGATCGAGCCGAGCACCGGGAACCCGTTGAAGGCGGTGTTCGCGGCCAGGAAGAGGATCAGCGCGGTCACCCCGGCGACCACGTAGAGCAGGAACGACCCGCTGCCGAAGACGGTCTCGCCGAGTTGGGTGGTTACGGTCTTCTGCACGTACCCGTCCGGGCCGGCGATGATCTGTCGGACCGGGTCCTCGACGAACTGCAGGTGGGTGAGGCGGGCCAGCCAGATGATGCCGACCAGCATGGTGATCGCGACGACCCCGAGCAGGAGCAGCGTCGACGCCGCGTTCTTGCTCTTCGGGGGCTTGAACGCCGGTACGCCGTTGGAGATCGCCTCGACGCCGGTCAGCGCCGCCGCTCCAGAGGAGAAGGTACGTAGCAGGAGGAAGACCAGGGCGAACCCGGTGACGCTGTGTTCGGCCTGGATGTGCAGGTCGGCGCTGGGCGCGCGGAGGTCGTCGCCGAGCACGAAGATCCGGAACAGACCGGTGAGGACCATGCCGATGATGACGATCATGAAGCCGTAGGTCGGGATGGCGAACGCCGTCCCCGACTCCCTCAGCCCTCGCAGGTTGATCGCGGTCAGGATCACCACCGCCGCCACCGCGACGCCGACCTTGTGCTCGGCCACGAAGGGCACCACCGAGCCGAGGTTCGCCACCCCGGAGGAGACCGAGACCGCGACGGTCAGCACGTAGTCGACCAGCAGTGCGCTCGCCACGCCCAACCCGAAGCGCGGCCCCAGGTTGACCGTGGCCACCTCGTAGTCGCCGCCGCCGGAGGGGTAGGCGTGCACGTTCTGCCGGTAACTGGCCACCACCGTGAGCATCACCACAACCACGGCGAGCGCCACCCATGGCGAGAAGACGAACGCCGAGGCGCCCGCGATCGACAGGGTCAGCAGGATCTCGTCCGGCGCGTACGCCACGCTGGAGAGCGCGTCGGAGGCGAAGACGGGCAGCGCTATGCGTTTGGGTAGCAGGGTGTGCTGCAACCGGTCGGACCGGAACGGTCGACCGAGAAGCAGCCGCTTCATCAGAGAGGTGGGACTGGCCACAACCGCTAAGAGTACGACCGGCCGATACCGGTCGACACCGGGTGGCGATCAACCTCTCCCCAGCCGTTACCGGTACGGTCGGGCGGCGTGAACGGCCCCCGGCATGGCACGCTCTGGAGGTTCCCCCGGCCGCCGGGTGGAACAGACGGCTCACGCCAGGAGGATGCACCGTGCACATCGTGATCATGGGGTGTGGGCGGGTCGGGTCGACGCTCGCCCACGATCTGGAGTCCCGCGGTCACTCGGTGGCCGTCATCGACCAGAACGCGGATAGTTTCCGCCGGCTCGGCCCGGATTTCGGCGGGGTCACGGTCACCGGGGTCGGATTCGACGGCGACGTGTTACGTCAGGCCGGCATCGAGCGGGCGGACGCCTTCGCCGCCGTCTCCAGCGGCGACAACTCCAACATCATCTCGGCCCGGTTGGCCCGGGAGACGTTCGGCGTGAGCCGGGTGGCGGCCCGGATCTACGACCAGAGGCGGGCCCAGGTCTACGAACGGCTGGGCATCCCCACCGTGGCCACCGTCCGGTGGACCGCCGACCGGATGATCCGCCACCTGGTGCCGGAGGGGAACGTGGAGATCTTCCGTGACCCGACCAGCACCGTCTCGATCATCGAGGTGCCGGTACACAAGGACTGGGTCGGCCGGCCGGTACGCGCCATCGAGGAAGCGACCGGTGCCCGCGCCGCGTACGTGATGCGGTTCGGAATCGGCACGCTGCCCACCGTGTCCAGCGTCCTACAGGAGGGTGACCAGCTCTTCATGCTGGTCACCGACGACATGGCCGGCGGGGTCACGACGGCGGCCAGCCAGGCGCCGGAAGGGGGACAGTGACATGCGGGTCGCCATCGCGGGAGCCGGCAACGTGGGCCGGTCCATCGCACAGGAACTGATCGACAACGGCCACCAGGTCATGCTGGTGGAGCGACAGCCGAAGATGCTGCGCCCCGAGCGGGTGCCGGCCGCCGACTGGGTGCTCGCCGACGCGTGCGAACTGGCCAGCCTGGAGGAAGCCGACCTGGCCAGTTGCGACGTGGTGGTCGCGGCGACCGGCGACGACAAGGTCAACCTCGTCGTCTCGCTGCTGGCGAAGACCGAGTTCGCGGTGCCCCGGGTGGTCGCCCGGGTGAACCGCGCGGAGAACGAGTGGCTCTTCACCGACCAGTGGGGAGTCGACGTGGCGGTGAGCAAGCCCCGGGTGATGGCCGCGCTGGTCGAGGAGGCGGTGACCGTCGGCGACCTGGTCCGCCTGATGACCTTCCGACAGGGGGAGGCGAACCTCGTCGAGATCACCCTGCCGGCCGCCGCGCCCTACGTCGGGCACCCGATCCACGCCGTACCGCTGCCCCGCGACGCCGCCCTGGTCGCCATCCTGCGCGGCCGGCGGGTGCTGGTGCCGAGTCCGGACGACCCGCTCGAGGCGGGCGACGAACTGATCTTCGTCTGCACCGCCGAGGTGGAGGACGCGGTCCGCGCGGTCATCCTCGGCGCGGACAGCGTGGAGCGGACCCGGGCGGAGAGCTGACCTGAGCCCCGGCCCGGCCGGTCAGCTCGCGCTGGTCGCGGTGGTCGGCACCGACGGCGACGCGTCGCGGGTCACCCGACGCACCGTCCACACCGTGATCGCCAGGAGCAACAGGTACGGCGGGTAGCCCAGCGCCAGCCGGGCGACGCCGAGCGCGGTGTCCTGGTCGGCGAGGTAGAGCGCGGCCTGCACACCGACCTTGGCCAGCCAGACCACGCCCCAGAGCACGGTCAGCCAGACGAACGTACGCACCAGCCGGGGGTCCTGGCGCCACTCGGACTTGCCGCCGGCGGCGAAGACCGACCAGACCCAGCCGACCAGTGGCTGACGGACCGCCGCCGAGACCAGCAGCGCCACCCCGACCGCTATGCCGTAGAGGATGCCGGGCAGGTAGAAGTCCTTCGAGTCGCCACTGCGGTAGGCGATGAAGGCGCCGATACCGAGGCCGAAGAGCCCGTTGACCGCGTGCCGGATCGGCCGCCGCTGGACCAGCCGGATCGCCGCGATGGCCAGCGCCACCGCCAGCGACGAGATCAACGCCGGACGCAGGTCGGCGAGTACGTTCACCAGGACGAAAACCAGCACCGGGATGCTCGACTCGACCATCCCCCGCCAGCCACCGAGCTGCTCGGACACCTGCTCGGCGATGCTCGGCAGCGGCGCCTCCTCGGCCGGGTCGGGGTCGACCCCGGCGGCCGGCTGTGGTCCAGTCGTCATCTAGGCGTCTTCCGTTCGGGGCGGCTGCCCGGCCTCGGACTTCAACGGGGCAGTTCCAACTCGTAGTGCGGGTTGTAGATGACTTTACGGTCATCGCGGATCGCGACGCGACCACGAACGGTCAATTGCCGACCCGGCTCGATGCCGGTGATGTGCCGGCGACCCAACCAGACCAACGTGACCACGTCGCTGCCGTCGTAGAGGTCCGCCTCCAGTGTCGGCAGGTTGGTCCTCGGCGTGTAGACCACCGTACGGAGCCGCCCGGAGATCGACACCTGCTCGCCCCGCCGGCACAGCCCGGCCGGCGTACCGCCACACTGCGCGCTCTCCCGACGCAGTTCCTGCGCCTCGATCTCCGCCTCGCTCGCGGTCAGCCGCTGCAGGAGGTTGCGCAGCGACCCCCGACCCTCGTCGGTCGCCATGACCTCTGTTCCTCCTTGATCCGCCCGGGTCACCCCGTCGCGGCCTGCTCACCGGCCCCGGCAAAGGAACCAACTACGCCAGCGTACGCCGATCAGCCGTCGCGTCGCGGACCCGGTGGAACCGACCCGGGGTGGCGGGCGACGCTGACCGGTCGGAGGTGTCAGGCCGAGCCGCGCGGACGCGGCGACGGCTTGCCCCGCCCCGGTCCCGGGTCGGAGGCGCCGTTGATCCGGGACACCGCCCCGGAGCCGTTCGGCCCGTCGCCGTCCGGCGAGATCACGGTCTCGCCACCCGGCCGGGTGCCGGCTGCCGCCGCCTCCGCCGCCTGCCGCTCGGCGATCTCCCGGGGCAGGCGCAGGGGCAGCGGCTCCCGCACCGGCTTGGCCTCCTGACCCCGGTCGACCACCAGGCCGTGCAGGCATTCGACGAGCGGGCCGCCGAGACCCGGGTCGCTCGCCACCCGCCCCTGGTAGACGCCACGGACCATCCAGCGCGGCCCGTCGATGCCGACGAACCGCAGGTCGGTCAGCTGACCGTCCGGGGTGCGCACCCGGGCGCGCAGTTCGACGCCGTACTCGCCGTCGGTCTCCTCGGCCGCGGTCCCCTCCTTGAACAGGGACTCCCGGATCTCCTGGCGCACCTCGTCCCAGATTCCCTCGGACCGGGGCGCGGCGAAGACGCCGAGTTGCAGGGCGTTCTCCCCGTGCAGCAGGACCACTTGCTGGACCGCACCGTCGGGGTCCGCCTGGACCCGGATCTCGACGTCGGCCACCGCGGGAATCCGCAGGCTGCCCAGGTCGAGGCGCTCCACGCCGGCGGGGGCCTCCGTGACGTCGTACGGGCCCTGGTCGCGGGTCGGGACGTCGGGCGAGGAGTCGACGTCCGGCTGGTCGGGCGCCGGGCGCTCGGACCGACCGGCCCGCTCCGCCCGGGCGTGCCGTCCACCACGTCCTCGAGAAAAGATCACCGTGCCGACCTTTCGTTGTGGTGCTCGCTTGCGTCGCGTGGGGCGACCAGGCCCGCGTGCCCGCCCGTCGAACCGTGCCCGCCCTCGCCCCGCTGGGTGGTCGGCAGTTCGTCGACAGGATGGAAGCGGGCACGTTCCACCCGCTGCACCACCAGTTGCGCGATCCGGTCGCCGCGACAGATCTTCGCAGGATTCACCCGGTCATGGTTGATCAGGTTCACCATGATCTCGCCGCGGTAGCCGGCGTCGACCGTACCGGGCGCGTTCAGCACCGTCACACCGAGCCTGGCCGCCAGGCCGGAACGCGGGTGGACCAGGCCGACGAAACCCTCCGGCAGGGCGATCGCGATCCCCGTACGGACCAGGGCCCGCTCCCCCGGCGCCAGCTCCACGTCGTGCGCGGCGAGCAGATCGGCGCCCGCGTCGCCGGGATGGGCGTACGCCGGCAGCGGTAGGTCCGGGTCCAGTTGACGGACGGGTACGGGCACGGCTTGGGTCACGGTCTCACTCTTCCGATCCGGTGGTCCCTGGACGGGTCGCCTCTATCCTGCCGGGTCATCCCACCGCGCCGCGCCGTACCCTCACACTGTGGCACCAACTCGTCTCAGTTCCGCCGCGGGCCCGGTCGGGTCCGGCGCCGACGGCTACCACGAACGGCTGCGCCTGCCCTGGTGGTGGTGGCTGGCCGGGGCGGTGGCGGCGTCCCTGCTGGCGATGGAGGTCTGGCTCGGCTCGGGCGGCGTACGCGCCTGGCTGCCCTTTGCCGTGCTGCTGCCCGCGACGGCGCTGCTGCTCTGGTGGCTGGGCCGGATCATGGTCCGGGTACGCGACGGCGAACTGCTCGTCGACGACGCCCGGCTGCCGGTCGGCTTCGTGGCCGACGCCATCGCCCTGGATGCGGAGGGCCGGCGGGAGGTGCTCGGCGTGGGCGCCGACCCGCTCGCGTTCGTGGTCCAGCGTCCCTGGGTGGGTGGCGCCGTACAGGTGGTGCTCGACGACCCCGCCGATCCGACCCCGTACTGGGTGGTCAGCTCCCGGCACCCGGTCCGGCTCGCCGAGGCGATCCTGGCCGCCCGCGACGTGGCCCACAGGACAGCGCCCGCGAGCGCCGGTTAGAGCCGGTCCGGGTCGTCCGTTCGCCGTTCCAGTTCTGCACCGTGCCCCGGTTGGGGCGGTCCGGTGATGGCCCGGAACTGCTTGCGCAGGTCGGTACGGATCGCGTCGCCCAACCCGAGGGTCGCCCGCCGGTTCAGGTAGCCCGCCACCGCCGCACCGGTCAGCATGGGACCGAGCGTGGTCAGGTTGCGGCCGAACCGCCGCAGCAGCATGTCGCGGAGCTGTTTGCGGGCCGGCGCGCCGAGTATGGCGCTGACCCCCATTCCGGGCAGGAAGGGGTTGACCCCGCGTCGACTCGCCCACGACTGGATCATGGCCCCGGCGCGTTGGGTGGTGCTGCCGGGCACCGGAACCCCGTACGCCTCGTGCAGTTCGCCGATCAGCTTGATCTCGATCGTCACCACCGCGATCGTCTCCGCGGCCAGCAGCACCGGCGCGGAGAGCAGGGACGGCGTCACCGCCCACTCGACCGCCGCCACCCCACCGCCGGCCGCCCCGACCCCGGCGGTGGCGCGAGCCGCGTTGCGGATCAACCGCTCGGCGAGCGCGTCCCCGTCGAGGCCGCCGTAGTGCCGCCGGAGCGTCTCCCGGTCCCGGATCGGGATGTGCGGCACCACCTCGCCGACCACGTCGCTCATCCAGCGGATCGCCGCCCTGGGCCGGAACAGGTCGCCCAGGCCACGGGCGCGGACCTGGCCGACGAGCCGGCCCAGTAACCTGGTCCGCCGCGCCGGCTCGATGTCGTCCTCGGTCAACGCGGCGATGGTCGCGCCAAGGTTTCCCTCGGCGCTTGCCGCCTCGGCATCCGGTGGTGGATCCACCGGGCCGGTCCCCCCAGTCGGCGCCGGCACCCCCGCAGGGGTTTCCGGCGCCTGCTCGGAGCGGGTCATGCGCTGACCTCCAGCCGTGCCGATCCGTCCAACGTCGAGTTAGTCGGATCGAGTCAAGCAGGTCGGTGCCACCCGCGCATCTCGAATCGATCGTCGGCCCGCCGGCCGCGCCTCACCCACGCCGCCCCCGGCGTCGGTGCGAACTCAGGCGCACTCGCGGCAGATCAGCTCACCGTTGCGCTCCACCGCCAGCTGGCTGCGGTGGTGTACGAGGAAACAGCGGGCGCAGCGGAACTCGTCCGACTGCATCGGCAGCACCTTCACCGTGAGCTCTTCGTCGGCCAGGTCGGCACCGGGCAGTTCGAAGCTCTCGGCAACTTCGGCCTCGTCGACGTCCACGGCGCCCGACTGTGAGTCGACGCGCCGGGCCTTCAGCTCTTCCAGGCTGTCCTCGCCGAGGTCGACCTCGTCGCGACGCGGGGCGTCGTAGTCGGTGGCCATCGGTTTCACTCTCCTATATCGATATAGTCGCTTCCGGTTGTAACGCCGGAAGACACTGTTTCGGTTCCCGCTGGCCGGTCATCTTTTTCCGGTCCCCCGACCCCGGCTACGTGCCCGGGCCACGGTCGCCTGGGGAACACCCCCGGCGAGCGCGGTACCTTACCCCCCATCGGGCGAGGCATGTATACCGCCCTCGCGGCATGCTTGTACGCCCGAGCGGCCAGAGTTGTTCCCAATGTGACTCAGGCGACACGAAGATAGGGGTAGCGGTAGTCCGAACGGCGTCGGCACGCCGGCATGTTCGCCGGTTTCCGCGCCGGGCCGGACAACAGCTAGCCTCAGCGGCATACTCGGTAGCCGACGGCAGCCCGGTCCGGCCAGCCGCCCGGCACCGCCGAACCGAACCTGTACGGGGAGCCAACCAGATGAGTTTTGCCCGGGTGCGTGCGCTTGTCGTCGTCGGGGTGCTGGCGGTCCTCGCCCTGGCGTTCGTCACCGCGGCACTGCTACGCGACACCCAGCGCGGCTCCGCTTCCGGCGACACCTGTCCGGCGGGGTTCAAGCGGGCCAATGTGGCGCTGCGCGAGCCCAAGGACGTCAAGATCAACGTCTTCAACGCGACAGACACCGTCGGCCTGGCGAACGGGGTCGCCACGGACTTCAAGAACCGCAAGTTCCAGGTGATCAAGCAGGGCAACGACAAGAAGCGGGTCGAGGAGGTCGCGGTCCTGCGGTTCGGCCCGAAGGGGGTGGCCTCGGCGCACCTGCTCAAGGCGTACTTCCTCAACGAGGCCACGCCCGAGTACGACCCGAACCGCGATGACGAGACGGTCGACGTGGTGATCGGTGGCAGCTACACCCAGCTCGCCACCACCACCGAGGTCAACCAGGCACTGAGCGCCGCCGGTGCGCCGACGCTCCCGGAGGGCACCTGCGCCGCCAAGGAGGGCGACAACTAGCACCGCGCGGCGCCGGTGGGCCGGTTCTCCCGACACCCACCGGTACGCCGACGAGGATTTCCACCGAAGGGTGGATCGATGCCGCCTGAAGGGACGGGATCGATCCACCCTTCGGCTTTCGGTCCGCCAACGGCGGGCCGGAACCTGCGCACCCCGCCGGCGTCCCGCTCGTGACGCGACGGCACGTCCGGCGGGTGGGCAGGGCCTACGGCCCGCCGGCGGCGTCGAGCTTGGCCAACCGTTCGTGCAGCGGGCCGAAGAGTGCCGGCGGTGCGGCGATGACCAGGTCCAGCCCGGGTGGGGCACCGTCCAGCCCGCCGACCAGGAGCCCGGCCTCGGTGGCGACGAGACCACCGGCCGCATGGTCCCAGGCGTTGAGGCCCTTCTCGTAGTAGGCGTCCACCCGCCCCTCGGCCGCCATGCACAGGTCCAGCGCCGCCGCCCCGAACCGGCGGATGTCGCGTACGTGCGCGATGAGTCCGGCCAGCACGCCGGCCTGGTGGGAGCGACGGGCGGAGTCGTACCCGAATCCGGTGGCGACCAGCGCCTGACCGAGATCGGTTTCGGTCGACCCGGTGAGTCGGCGTCCGTCGCGCCATGCCCCGCCACCCCGGGTGGCGGTCCACTCGTCGCCGGTCGCGGCGTTGCGTACGACCCCGGCGACGACTTCTCCGTCGACCTCGGCGGCCAGCGAAACGGCGTACTGGGGCAGGCCGTACAGGTAGTTCACGGTGCCGTCGATCGGATCGAGGATCCACCGTACGGAGCCCGGACCGGGCGTGTCCCCGCCGGCCGCGTCGCCGTACTCCTCGCCGAGCACGGCGTCATCCGGTCGTACCTCGCGGAGTGCGGCGATGACCTGCCTTTCCACGGCCCGGTCGGCGGCGGTCACCACGTCCGTGACGGTGCTCTTGGTCGCCACCGCCGATACCCCCTCGGCGCGCATCCGCCGGGCGGTGTCGGCCGCCCTTCGGGCCACCTCGACGGCGAGTTCCAGCAGTTCGTCGGCGCTGGGCTGACTGCTGACCATGACGTCCCCTTCTCGCACGGCTGCGACGTCCGCGCCGCACGCGAGTATCATCCTTACAAAGTCCACATGCGCTCCGAGTCGGCGGCCTCCAGCCGCCGTTTCGGCGTGCGGCGGGGGATGATCCCCGCAGACGGCGTTACAATTCACGCCTGCCCACGCGCCACGGACCGCCGACACCGGCCGGCCCGGGACTCGGGGGTCCCTCAACCACATCGGTCCGGCACGACGCCTAGCGCTGCGCTGGCCGACCCGGCCGTGCTCGCTCATCGCCTCCGGAAGGTCATTCGTGACAGAACCCCGCCACACCGGCGCCGACGTACGCTCCCTCACCGACACCCTGATCGCCCACGCGCAAAACGCCGGCGGCCAGCTCACGTCGGCTGAGCTGGCGCGCACGGTCGAGTCCGCCGAGGTGACCCCGGCCCAGGCCAAGAAGATCCTACGGGCGCTCTCCGACGCGGGCGTCACCGTCGTCGTCGACGGCTCCGCAAGCACCCGCCGCCGGGTTGCCGCCGCCCGGTCAGCGACTCCCGCCTCCAGGGCCACCACCGCCAAGGCGACCGCCAAGAAGGCGTCGCCGGCCCCGAAGCAGGCGCCCGCTGCCGACGAGGCCACTCCGGCCCGCAAGGCGGCCGCCCCCCGCGCCGCCGCCGAAGCGGGGAAACCCGCTGAGACGGCCACCAGAGCCGCGACCCGGACCACCCGGGCCACCAAGGCGGCCGGTGCGGGTTCCGGCGCCACCGGGGCCGTGAAGGCCGCCAAGACGGCGGTCAAGACCAAGCCCGGCGAGGACCCGGGGGTCGACGGCGAGATCGATCCCGAGGAGCTCGCTGCCGAAATCGAGGACGTCGTCGTCGAGGAGCCGGCCGAGCTGACCCAGGCGGCCGAGTCGGATGCGGCCAACTCCGCCACCGACAACGACTTCGAGTGGGACGACGAGGAGTCCGAGGCGCTGAAGCAGGCGCGTCGTGACGCCGAGCTGACCGCCTCCGCCGACTCGGTCCGGGCCTACCTCAAGCAGATCGGCAAGGTTCCGCTGCTCAACGCGGAGCAGGAGGTCGAGCTCGCCAAGCGGATCGAGGCCGGCCTCTACGCCGCCGAGCGGATCCGGGCCGCCGAGGAGGGCGAGGAGAAGCTCGTCATCACCATGGCCCGCGATCTCGGCTGGATCTCGCGGGACGGGGAGCGGGCGAAGAACCACCTGCTGGAGGCGAACCTCCGTCTCGTGGTGTCGCTGGCGAAGCGGTACACCGGTCGTGGCATGGCCTTCCTCGACCTCATCCAGGAGGGCAACCTCGGCCTCATCCGGGCAGTCGAGAAGTTCGACTACACCAAGGGCTACAAGTTCTCCACCTACGCCACCTGGTGGATCCGCCAGGCCATCACCCGCGCCATGGCCGACCAGGCCCGCACCATCCGCATCCCGGTGCACATGGTCGAGGTGATCAACAAGCTCGGCCGGATCCAGCGCGAGCTGCTCCAGGACCTGGGTCGCGAACCCACCCCGGAGGAGCTGGCCAAGGAGATGGACATCACACCTGAAAAGGTGTTGGAGATCCAGCAGTACGCCCGAGAGCCGATCTCGCTCGATCAGACCATCGGCGACGAGGGCGACAGCCAGCTCGGCGACTTCATCGAGGACTCCGAGGCGGTGGTCGCGGTCGACGCGGTCTCCTTCTCGCTCCTGCAGGACCAGCTCCAGCAGGTGCTCCAGACGCTCTCCGAGCGGGAGGCGGGCGTGGTCCGGCTGCGCTTCGGGCTCACCGACGGGCAGCCCCGCACCCTCGACGAGATCGGCCAGGTGTACGGGGTGACCCGCGAGCGGATCCGGCAGATCGAGTCGAAGACGATGTCGAAACTGCGCCATCCGTCCCGTTCCCAGGTACTCCGGGACTATCTTGACTGACCCGAAACGTCAACCAGTTGTGTCGCTTTGATCACCAGGTGTACAACACCCGATAGCGATCGGCCGGTTTCCCGGTTGTGATCGTTGACGTGGCACCCTTGGTGCACGGCACACTGTCTCTACCACGTGTGACCTCGGTCCCCCGCGGGCACACTGGGAAGGCCACACCCCGCCAGGGTGTTGCAGGATAGGTGAGCAACGACCGAAGAGAGTGTTCATCGGTGACGACCCGAGGAGGAAGGCGATGACCCCGACCCTCACGCCGCCGCCCGAGACGGTGGCTCCCCCAGCCGCCGATGAACGGTGCGACCGCTGCAACGCCGCCGGCAAGCTCCGGATCACCCTCGCGGGTGGGAGCGAACTGGTGTTCTGTGGGCATCACGCGAACAAGTACGCCGAGGATCTCGTGAAGATCACGGTCCGGTTCGCTGCTGACCCGGAATTCACGTGGCGTGGCGCCGATCTGATGGCGAACTGATACGAAACCCTAGATAGCTGACCGGAGGTACCCAGACGGGTGCCTCCGGTTAACTATCTCCGCTCCGACCAGCGGGACATCGGGGGATGGCTGTGACCCGTACCGGGACAGTCCGGACGTACGGGCGGGACGGGTCGGTCAGAGGGTCTGGACCGTCGCGATCCGCTCTTCCAACTGTTCGATCGTGGCCTGGGCACTCGGCGGGCCACCACAGAGCCGGCGCAGCTCCGCGTGGATCTTCCCGTGCGGTAGCCCCGTCCGGTGGTGATGGGCCGCCACGAGTGTGTTGAGCTGACGGCGCAGCGCGACCCGGCGCTCGGCGGCACTACGGGGCGCGGTCGGTTCCCGGGGTGCCGGCACCGGCTCCTCGGACGCCCGACGCCGCTTGGCGGCCAACTGTTCCGCCTGGCGCTTGTTCAGCAGCACCGCCACCTGGTCGGCGGTGAGCAGGCCGGGCAGACCCAGATACTCCTCTTCCTCGGGCGTACCGGCCTGGGCGGTGGTGCCGAAGGAGGCACCGTCGAAGATCACCTGATCCAGGTGTGCGGTCGCCTCAAGAACCTCGAACCGCTTCTCCAGCTCGCCGCTGGCCTTCTCCTCACGCTGCGCCCGCTCCAGCAGGTCGTCCTCGAAGCCCTCCCGCTTCTTCGGCTCGCCGAGTACGTGGTCGCGCTCCGCCTCCAGTTCGCTGGCGAGTCCCAGCAGGTGCGGAACGCTCGGCAGGAAGACCGAGGCGGTCTCCCCCTGCCGACGGGCCCGGACGAAACGACCGATCGCCTGGGCGAAGTAGAGCGGGGTCGAGGCGCTGGTGGCATAGACGCCGACCGCGAGCCGAGGGATGTCCACTCCCTCGGAGACCATCCGGACGGCGACCATCCAGCGCTGCTCGGAGGCGGCGAACGCGGCGATCCGGGCGGACGAACCCACATCGTCGGAGAGCACCACGACGGCCTTCTCACCGGTGTGCCGCTCGATCAACCGGGCGTACGCCCGCGCCGCCTGCTGGTCGGTGGCGATCACCAGACCACCGGCGTCGGTCATCCCGCCGTCTCGCAGCACCTGCAACCGGGCGTCGGCGGCCCGCAGCACCTGCGGCATCCAGTCACCGGCCGGGTCCAGGACCGTCCGCCACGCCTGGGCGATCAGGTCCGGGGTCATCGGGTCACCGAGTCGGGCGGCCAACTCGTCACCGGCGCTCGTACGCCACCGGGTCTCGCCGGAGTAGGCGAGGAAGATGACCGGCCGGACCACCCCGTCGCGGAGCGCGTCGGCGTACCCGTAGGTCGAGTCCGACCGCGAGCGGGGCAGCCCGTCACCCCCACGCTCGTACGTGACGAAGGGGATCGGGTTGTCGTCGGAGCGGAACGGCGTACCGGTCAGCATCAGTCGGCGTACGGCCGGTTCGAAGGCCGCCTTGACCCCGTCCCCCCAGGTACGGGAGTCGCCGGCGTGGTGCACCTCGTCCAGGATCACCAGGGTCCGGCGGGTCATCGTGCGCCGGCGGTGCACCTGCGGCGCCATGCCCACCTGCGCGTACGTCACCACGGCGCCGTGGAAGTCGGCGGAGGAATGCAGGTCGGCGTTGCGGAACGCGGAGTCGAGCTGGATGCCGACCCGGGCCGCGGCCAGCGCCCACTGCGTCTTCAGGTGCTCCGTCGGGGCGACCACGGTGACGGCCTCGACCGTGCCGTCGCAGAGCAGCTCGGCGGCGATCCGCAGGGCGAAGGTGGTCTTCCCGGCGCCGGGGGTCGCGACCGCCATGAAGTCCTCGGACGGTCGGCGCAGGTATCCCACCAGTGCCTTGCGCTGCCAGTCCCGCAGCGGCGGGAAGGTGTCGATCGCCGGCAGTCGGGCACCCACGCGAGAACTCCCCTCCGGCTACCGGAACGACCCGGTCGCGGACCGCCGGACTGCGGTGCGCCGGTGGTAGCGGTAACGGCGGACCATGAAAACGCCCCCGCGTCGCAGGTGGCGCGCGAAGGCCGTCCCAGCATAACCAGGCGGCGCGGGACGGCCCAGGCGACACCACCGCCCCAGCGGTCACACTCTTGTGTGCCCGCCCACCCCGTCGGAGGACGCCGCGCCGCCCGGGGCGGCATCGTCCGCAGAAGCCACGCTGCCGCTGTGGGCGGCATCGTCACCCGGGGTCGGGTCACCGTCCGGGGTGGTGGCGCCTGCCCGGGCCGTTCCACCGCCGGTCCGGTCGGTACGACCCCAGAGGCGGCGGGCCGCCGGTCCGGCTGCGGGTGTGGTCCTGCCAGCCTGCGCCGGGATGACCGCGACCGGGGCGGACCAGCGCCGGCGCAGTGCCACCAGACGCAGGCCGAAGACGAGTACCACGGCGCCGACCAGCGGCAGCGGTCCGGTCACACCGGCGAAGTCGAGTGACACCACCACGATCGCCCCGGCCAGGGCGGCCAGCGCGTAGATCTCCCGACGCAGCATCACCGGGATCTCACCGGTGAGCAGATCCCGACCGAGTCCGCCACCGATGCCGCCGAGCATGCCGATCAGCACCGCACCCACCGGGGGCACGTTCGCGTCGAGCGCCTTGAGCGTGCCGGTGACGGTGAACAGGCCCAGGCCGGCCGCGTCGAGGACCAGGACCGCGGTCCGCAACCGGGCCAGTTGGGGATGCAGCCAGAAGACCGCGCCCGCGGTGACCGCGGCGGTGACCGCGTACCGCCAGTCGGCGAAGGCCAACGGTGGCACCTCGTCGATCACCAGGTCCCGGAAGATCCCGCCTCCCAGGGCGGCGACGAACCCGACGAAGACCACGCCGAAGATGTCGAGCCGCTTCACCACCGCGGCCGACGCACCGGACGCGGCGAACACGGCGACGCCCAGCAGTTCAGCCAGGAGCAGGGCGGTCGAGGTGGTCACCGCAGAAGGTTACGCGGCCGGGTGGGAGGAGGGCGACGACTCAGTCACGCATCGAGTCGTAGATCTCCTTGCACCGGGGGCAGACCGGTGAACCCGGCTTGGCCGCCTTGGTGACGGGGAACGTCTCGCCGCAGAGTGCGATCACGAAGGTTCCCATGACCGCACTCTCGGCGATCTTCTCTTTCCGGACATAATGAAACATCTCGGGCCCGGTGTCCGCGTCCTTCAACTCCGGACGCTCGAGAACCTCAGTGCTCACGTCGGTAATACCTCCCAGAATGACCCCGCAACTTTCCAGTTTGGCAGGTGACGGGCGCAGGGTCCACCGGAACGACCGCCGAGCGCCCCCGTACTACCGTGATCATGTGACCAACTTCAACTTCCGGTACGGCGCCGAAGTGGCCGACGCCCGACGCGGCGGGCGCCCCATCGTGGCGCTGGAGAGCACCATCGTCTCGCACGGCCTGCCCCGGCCCGACAACCTCCGGGTCGCCCGGGAGATCGAACAGGCGGTCCGGGCCACCGGCGCCGTGCCCGCCACCATAGGCATGGTCGAGGGCACGCTCGTGGTCGGCCTCGACGACGCCCAACTGACCCGCCTGGCCAGTACGGACGGGGTGGTGAAGCTCTCCGTACGCGACCTCGCGGTCGCCGCCGCGACCGGAGCCGACGGTGCCACCACCGTCGCCGCGACCAGCGCGGTCGCCGCCGCCGCCGGCATCCGGGTCTTCGCCACCGGCGGCCTCGGCGGCGTGCACCGCGAGGCGGCACAGACCTTCGACGAGTCGGCCGACCTCACCGCCCTGGCCCGGACCCCGATCGCGGTGGTCTGCGCCGGGGTGAAGTCGATCCTCGACGTCGGCGCGACGCTGGAACGGCTGGAGACGCTCGGCGTCACCGTCGTCGGCTACCGCACCCGCCGCTTCCCCGGCTTCTTCATCAGCGACAGCGACTTCGAGCTGGACTGGTCGCTGGAGACACCGGAGCAGATCGCGGCGATGCTCGCCGCACGGGCGGAGCAGGGCGTGCAGCCCGGCGGAGTGATCGTGGCCAACCCGCTCCCGCTCGACGAGCAACTCGACCCGGAACTGCACGACCGTACCCTCGCCGACGGGCTGGCCCTGATGGCCGAGAACGGGGTGACGGGCAAGGCGGTGACGCCGTTCCTGCTCTCCCACTTCCATGCCTCCACCAGCGGCGCGAGCCTGGCCGTGAACATACGGATCATCCTGCGCAACGCCGCCCTCGCCGGCCAGATCGCGGTCGCGTCGGCGGCACGTACCAGCGCCACGGCCGGATGAGCGGCGCGGCGCGGATCATCGCCGTCGGCGACATCGTCACCGACGTACTCGCGGTGCTCTCCGCGCCGCTCACCACCGGATCGGACACCCCGGCGGGCATCCGGCTCACCGGAGGCGGCCAGGCCGCGAACACCGCAGCCTGGCTGGCCTGGCGAAACGTACCGGTGACCCTGGTCGCGGTGGTCGGCGACGACGAGCCGGGACGGTCACGGCTGGCCGAACTCACCGCACACGGCGTCGACTGCGCGGTACGTCACTGCCCCGACACGCCGACCGGCACCGTCATCGTGCTCGCCCGCGACGGGGAACGGACGATGGTCAACGACCGGGGCGCCAACCTGCGACTGGCCCCGGCCGACGTGGAATCGGCGCTGGATCGGGCGGGCGACGCGCGGCACCTGCACCTGTCCGCGTACACCCTGCTGGACCCCGCGTCGCGCGCCGCCGGCCGCCACGCACTCGCCGCCGCCCGCGGACGCGGGCACACCACCAGCGTCGACGCGGCCTCCGCGGAGCCGCTGCGGCAGGTCGGCCCGGCAGTGTTCCTGGACTGGGTACGCGACGTCGACCTGCTCCTCGCCAACGCGGACGAGGCAGAGGCTCTCGCCGGGGCGGGAAGCGCCCACGCACAGGCCGAGATGTTGACCGGCACCGTACGGAACGCGGTGGTCAAACGGGGCGGAGACGGTGCGGTCTGGGCATCGCGCGGCGGCGCGACCATCGAGGCGGTAACCCGGCGGATCCCGGTACGGGACGCGACCGGCGCGGGTGACGCCTTCGCGGCCGGACTGCTCGCCGCCTGGGTCGAGGGCGCGACGCCGGACGTGGCGCTGGCGCTCGGCAGCGAACTGGGGGCGGTGGCCGTGTCCGTGGTGGGTGCGCGGCCGGTTGGGTTTGGGGGTTGGGGGGCGGCGTACCCCGCTCTGGGCGGTCAGGCTTGATCCCGTCGCGGGGCACGCCGCCCCCCAACGCGTAGCGGGTCAGCGGTACGCGTTGGGCTCGGCTGGAAGCGGCTGCTGCTCGGTGTGCTGCCGGACGGATTCTCCCCGATGTTCCGAGTGTCACCGGATGCGAGGTTTCTGGGCTTGATCAACATGGTCCGGGGCGTGGTCGGTGGAATGTTGGCGGGGGTGGGGTCGTTATACATCGCGTACGACCGGAGCAGCGCCGAGGCAGTGTTCTTCCCCGCCTCATAGAGGGCCTGTGGCCTCGTACTTCTTCTTCCTTCGAGCACGGCACCTTCCCCTTTGTGTGTGCGTGCTGGGAGAGCCCCCGATTGGAAGGTGAACCATCGTGAAGACGACTTTCACCGCTGTTACCAAGACTTCGTTCGTTCGTAGGACCGCTCTGGGTGTCGCCAGCCTCGCCTTCGTTGGTGGTGCTGTTGCCGGTCCGGCGTCGCACGCGTTCGCGTCCCCGGTGGAGCACGCCGCCCCGGCGATGACCACGGTTGCCGCGGTGACCAGTGACAAGCCGGGCATGGACAAGCTTGTCCCGCACGGCACGCAGGGTGCCCAGTCGCAGATCAGCCTGTCGAAGGAGCAGACCGACAACGCCAAGGCGATCACTGATACCGCCAAGAAGTTGGGTATGGGTGAGCGTGGTGCGGTGATCGCGGTCGCTACCTCGATGCAGGAGTCGAAGTTGGAGAACCTGGGTCACCTGGGTGACATGAACGACCACGACTCCCTGGGTCTGTTCCAGCAGCGCCCGTCCTCGGGTTGGGGTACCCCGGCGCAGATCACCGACCCGACGTACGCGGCGACGGCGTTCCTGAGCAATCTGAAGCAGGTTGATGGTTGGCAGGATCTGCCGTTGACGGTGGCGGCGCAGAAGGTTCAGGTGTCGGCGTTCCCGGACGCGTACGCGCAGTGGGAGAACCAGGCCGCCCACATCGTCCAGGACGTCTGGACCAAGTAATTCCGAAACAGCAATATGAAAAGCCGGACCCCGAGAGGGGTCCGGCTTTTCGCTGTCCGCGTTCCGTTCTCAGCGGGGTCGGCTGGCCCGCACCGCCGGCTCAGGGTTCGGCGTCGATGACCGGGTGGGGACGCTCCTGCGCGGTGAGGCTGCGGGGCGGGGCGTCGTCGAGATTGCGCTGACGGAAACGAGCGAGCCGGTGCTGGTCCTTCGGCGGCCGGTCGTTGGCGAGCAGCACGGCCAGCCAGGGTACGAGGACCATGCCGACCGCACAGAGCGGCAACCAGAGCCAGAGCAGGGGCGCCTTGACGCCCACCAGGACGGCACCGGCGACGATGCAGACGATCCGGATGGACATCATCACGACGTACCGCACCTGCCGGCTGTGTAACTGGTCTGGCTGGCTCCGTGAGGCGTCGGTGATCAAAATTGGCTGGTACGCCTGGTGCTTCACACGGTCCTCCTCGGGGTGCCGCTCCATCCTCGCACCTCAAGGAGAGTGCCGCCGACGAGCTGACCAGGGACATCCGTGTTACGTACGTGGTACGCTCCCCGCGTGGGCAGCAGGTTCGGCTTCACCGACGAGGCATTGGACAACCTGAAGGTCTACGACGTCACCCCCGGCGAGGTCTGGGAGGCCCTGCACAGCGCACGGCGGGTCATCCGGCACCTCGGCGACGACGTGATGGTCGTGTACGCGACCGCACGGCGGGGACGGCGTCTGGCGATACTGCTGGCCGAGGCCGACCATGCCGACAACGACTGGGACATCCTCTCCGCGCGTGACCTCAGCGACACCGAGTCCAAGCGCTACGAGGAGGCCATCCGGGGATGGCGACGATGAGGAGGCGGTGACGATGAACCGACACGACGCAACCAAGCACTTCCACGAGGGCGGCGACCGGCTCGCGGACCTGATCGACGACGCTGCACCGGTCGAGTTGCCCACGCCCGACACCGACGTGCCGATGGTCAGTCGCTCGGTGCGGCTGCCAGTGGAGACGTACGAACGGGTCCGGGCCGCCGCCGACGCCCGTGGCATCGGAGTCACCACCCTGATGCGGCAGTGGATCGAGGCCGGCCTCGCCGACCTGGACGACTCCGCGACCGTGTCCCTGGCCGACGTACGCCGGGCGCTGGCCGCGCTCGCCCACCCGACCGCCGCCTGAGCCGTACCGGCCGGCAGAGGGTCAGGCTTTCGAGGCGGCCTTCATCCGCTGCTTGTGCACACGCACCTTGAGCAGCGACTCGGGATCGGTGATGTCGGCGACCGAGTAGTGGGCGTCCGCGTCGCCGTACTGACCGGCCGCCTCCTGCCAGCCCGTCGGCCGCACGTCGAACCGCTTGCCGAGCAGGGCCAGGAAAATCTGCGACTTCTGCTTGCCGAACCCCGGCAACTCGTTGATCCGCTTGAACGCGGTCCGGCCGTCCGGTGCCTCGGTCCAGATCTTCGCCGGGTCGCCGTCGTACCGCTCCACCAACACCCGGCACAGTTCCTGGACCCGCGCGGCCATCGCCTTCGGGAACCGGTGCGGCGCGGGCCGCTCGGCGAACACGGCGGTGAGCGCCTCCGGGTCGTACCCGGCCAACTCGGCGGCGTCCGGCTCGTGCCCCAGCCGACGCACCAGGTCGTACGGGGCGGCGAACGCCCCGTAGTGTCCGATTGGTTGGCCCGCAATCGGAAAAGGTTCGATAGAGTCTGCGGACTGGTTTGAGCAGAAGACGCAGGAGTCGAGCTGCCATGATGGCGAACCGAGTGACGGCTCGGCATGTCTGATGCGGTGAGCGTGAGAGACCGGTGGATCTATCACTTCACGCACGTGGACAACATCGAGGCGATCTTCAGTTCGGGCCACGTGGCCTGTGACGTGACCGCACGCGAGGGTCTGACTCGCACCGAGGTCGGCGACCCTGCAATCAAGGAGTCCCGTCGTCGACGACCGGTACTGGCCGGGCCGGGCGGACAGGTGGGCGACTACGTCCCATTCTACTATGCCCCGAGATCGCCCCATGATGTTCCGAATTGCCTGCGACCACCGGGACAGCAAGCCGAACTGCTATCCGGGCGGAGACCAGCCGCTCGTCTACCTCGTGACCAGGGTCGGTTCTGCGGTCGACGGCGCATCAGGATGGGTCGGCACGGACGGCAACGCCGCCACCGCCACCACGGAGTTCACCGCCGACGTCCAAGCGTTGAGCGAGATGGTCGACTGGCCGCTCATGACTGCCGAGCGCTGGAACAACACCGCCGAGGACATGGACCGCCAGCGCCGGCGTCAGGCAGAATTCCTCGTTCACCAGAAGTTGGACGCGCAGTTGATCACGTGGGTTGGCGTATACGATGATCACCACCAGTCACGGGTACAGGCGTTCCTAGCAGGGCATCCGCTCACAGAGCGCGTTATTGTCAGGCCAAGCTGGTACTACGGGTACGGAAGGAGGTGAGAAGCATGATTGAGGATGGGCACGGCAACCTGCTCACCGCCGAGGTCGAGGCTCTGGTCAACACGGTCAACACGGTTGGCGTTATGGGTAAGGGCATCGCTCTGCAGTTCAAACGGGCATTCCCCGCGAACTTCCGCGCCTACCGGAGCGCCTGCACGAGGGGTGAGGTTCGCTTGGGTCAGGTCTGGACGTTTGACAATGCCATACTCGGGCTCCATCGATACATCCTGAACTTTCCAACCAAGGGGCATTGGCGGGGCAGGTCACGCCTGGAAGACATCGCAGCGGGCCTGGACTCGCTGGTCGAAGTCGTCAACGAACGAGCCATCACCTCCATCGCCATACCCGCCCTGGGCTGCGGCAACGGTGGCTTGCGGTGGAGCGACGTTCGTCCGCTGATTGAGCAGGCCGCCGACCGTATGTCTAACGTCCGCGTCGTGATCTTCCCTCCGGAGGGAGCTCCAGAGCCTGCCGCGATGCCCAACGCAACGCCAGTCGCCGCCTTGACTCCCCTGCGCGCCGTGCTACTGATCGCGATCGCCCGGTACCTCGACCGCGCTCGGCTTCAGGAGGTTCGGGAGGGGATCAGTGAGCTGGAGATTCAGAAACTCGCCTACTTCCTTCAGGTTCTAGGCACACCGCTGAGGTTGGCGTTCAACCGGGGAACCTATGGGCCCTATGCGCCGAGCCTCGGCCATGTGCTGGACAGCCTTGAGGGTCACTACCTGTCGGGCATTGGAGATCGGTCTGCACCGGTGACTCAGTTCGCTCCGATCAACCCCCTTCCCGAGAGCGTCGAGGCAGCCGAGACAGCCCTACGAGGTGAAGATGAAATCGTCCGACGCGTGGATGAGCTTTTAGAGCTGGTCGAGAGCTTCGAAACGCCTTACAGTCTCGAACTGCTCGCCACGGTGCACTTCGCCTCTATTCAGGCACCCCTGACGGCCGAGCCAGCCGAGTTGGCCGACCGAGTGGGGTCTTGGAGTCTCCGCAAGGCACGCATGTTCACAGACAAGCACGTACGAGTAGCCGCAGCCCGTTTGCAGGAACACGAGCTTCTGCCAGCCCAACAGAAGCGAGCCCGCTTCCCATAGGCACCACATGCTGAGGTCGCGGACATTAGCGTGCGAGGCTCAGCCCACACCAATGGAAAGAAGTTCACTTGCGAGCCGAGGACTAACTCTCCGCCTTGGCCTCGGCCTTCATCTGCTTCTTGTACTCGCGAACCTTGGCCAACGACTCTGCATCAACGATGTCCGCCACGGAGCGGTACACCCCCTCGTCTCCGTACCCGCCCGCAGCCTTCCGCCATCCGTCCGGCTGTACTCCGTACTGCTTTCCCAGCAGCGCCACGAAGATCTGCGACTTCTGCTTGCCGAATCCAGGCAGCGCCTCGATCCGCTTCACCAATTCCTTGCCGTCACTCACGTTGCCCCAAAGCGCCGAGGCGTCCCCGTCATACTGATCAACCAGTACCCGACACACCTCCTGAGCCCGGGTTGCCATGGCCTTCGGAAAGCGATGCAGCGCCGGAGGCGTCGAGACGATCTCGATCAGCTGATCGGGGTCGTAATCGGCTAGTTCTGCCGCGGTCGGCTCATGTCCGAGTCGTTGCGCGAGCACGTACGGTGACGTGAACGCCTTCTCCATTGTGATTTGTTGATCCAGGGTCATGCCGAGCAGCAGTGCCAGCGGGCTGCGCTGAAGCAGTTCGTTCGCCTCGGCGTCGATGGGCAGCGACAACGTCATGCCCACCATCCTGCCGCCTGACCCACGGCACCGGCAGACGGACCCGCCGCCGGTTACCCTCACCTCGTTCCGCCGTCGCCAGGCCGAGCGGTCCCACCACCCCGACCGGAGCGGTCGGGGTGCGCCGACTGCGGCGTGGCGGACGGTAGCCGTACCCGGAAGGAGCGTCACCCGTGACCACGCCGCCCCGGCCCGACCTGGCCGCCCAGCTCGACCTTGCCCCCCACCCCGAGGGCGGCTGGTTCCGCGAGACCTGGCGGTCCGCACACACCTTCGAACCCCAGGGGTACGCCGGCAAGCGCAACGCCGCCACCGCGATCCACTTCCTGCTCGCCCCCGGGGAGGAGTCCCGCTGGCACCTGGTCCGCTCGGACGAACTCTGGTTCTGGCACTCCGGCGGCCCGCTGACGCTGCGCTTCGGCGGCACCGGAACGGAACCGGACGCCGACCCGGTCGAGGTCGTGCTCGGTGCCGACGTGGCGGCCGGCGAACGGCCCCAGGTGCTGATCCCCGGCGGGGTGTGGCAGGCGGCGGTGCCGGCCGGCGACGAGCCGGTGCTGGTGAGCTGTGTGGTGGCGCCCGGCTTCGACTTCGCGGACTTCGAGCTGCGCTGAGCGCCGCACCGGCTCACGGGCGCGGGGCGCAGGATCGCGCTCCGGGCGTTTCTGCCGGGGTTGCGCCGGGCGGCCCGGGACCACCGGGCAGGATGGCGGGGTGGACGAAAACGACATGCTCCTCTCCCCGGCCGGCGTCGACCAGCTACGCACCGCGCTGACCAACGCCGGTTACACGTCGAGCGGCATCGCCGAACGGCTCGGACCGCAGGCGACGAGCGGGATGGCCCGCAACGACTTCCGGGCCGCGCTGCGGGCCACCGCCGACCGGGACCCGCTCGGCACGCTGATCCGCCTCTTCGTCTGCGCCCAGACCGAATCGGAGTCGGCGGTCGCGGCGGCCCTCGCCCCTCTTCCGCTCGCCGACGCGCTCGCCGCCGGCATCGTCGAACCCGCCGACGGCGGCCTGCGCCAGGGCATCGACCTCGAACCGTACGGGGACGCCTGGTGGGCGCTCTCCGACGTCCCAGGGAGCGCCCGTCCGGGCCGTCCGCTCGCCGCCGACCATGTGCTCGGCATCGGCGGGGCGTCCACCACGCTGGTCGGTGCGACCGTACGGCGACCGGTCGAGACCGCACTGGACCTCGGCACCGGCTCCGGCGTACAGGCGCTGCACCTGGCCACGCACGCGCGCCGGGTGACGGCCACCGACGTCTCGGCCCGTTCGCTGCGTTTCGCGGCCACCACCGCCGCTCTGAACGGCCAGAGCTGGGAGTTGCTCTCGGGCGACATGACCGCGCCGGTCGCGGGTCGCCGGTTCGACCTGGTGGTGAGCAACCCGCCGTTCGTGGTGGGGCCCGGCACCACCACCCACAGCTACCGTGACTCGGGACGGGTCGGTGACGGGATCGCCGCCGAGTTGGCAGCCGCCGCCCCCGATCTGCTCACCGAGGGCGGAACCATGCAGTACCTGGCGAACTGGGTACACGTCGCCGGCGAGGACTGGGGCGAGCGGGTGGCCGGCTGGTTCACCGGCACCGGTCTGGACGCATGGGTGATCCAACGCGAGGTGGCCGACCCGATGGCGTACGTCGACCTCTGGCTGGCCGACGCGAGTGAGGCGGCCGACCCGTACCGGATCGCGGCGTGGCTGGACTGGTTCGACGCGCAGAAGGTGGAGGCGGTTGGCTTCGGTGTGATCAACCTGCGCCGCTCCGGTCATGACCAGCCGGTGGTCCGGGTGGAAGATCTCCGCCAGCCGGTGCAGCCGCCGATGGGCGATCAGATCGCCGCCTGGTTCGACCGCCAGGACTGGCTCCGGGTACGCGACACCGAGGCGCTGCTGGCGAGCCGTTACCGGATGGCGGAGGGTCTGAAACTGCGCCAGGAGGCGACGATGGGCCCGGAGGGCTGGGCGGTCGACCGTCAGGTGCTCGCCATGCCGAACGGGCTGCGGTGGAGCGAGGAGGTCGACCCGTTGGTGCTGGCCCTGGTCAGCGGTGCCGACGGGCAGTTGCCGCTCGGTGACCAGTTGGAGGTCCTGGCGGTCGCGCACGAGGTGCCGGTGGAGGATCTGGCGGAGGCTGCTGGACCGATCGTCGCCCATCTGGTCGAACGGGGTCTGATCACCCCCGAGACGGACTGACGCGGTGCGCGCACTGATCCAGACGGTCAGCCGGGCCAGTGTCACGGTCGACGGGGAGGTGGTGGGCGCGATCGCCGACGGTCTGCTGGTGCTGCTCGGCATCACCCACAGCGACACGGCCACGACCGCGGAAACCATGGCCCGGAAGGTTCATGAGCTGCGGATCCTGGATGACGAACGGTCGGCCGCCGAGGTCGGGGCACCGGTGCTGGTGGTCAGCCAGTTCACCCTCTACGGCGACGCCCGCAAGGGGCGGCGTCCGAGTTGGGGAGCGGCTGCTCCGGCGGAGTTGGCCGAGCCCCTGGTGACCGCGTTCGGCGAGGCGCTGCGGGCGCGTGGGGTGAAGGTGGAGACCGGGCGGTTCCGGACCCACATGCTGGTCGAGAGCGTCAACGTGGGACCACGGACGATTCTGCTCGACCTCTGATCCGCGCCGCCCCGCCCGGGTGATGCGAGTCCGGGCGGGGCGGGGGTCCAGGCACCTTCTTCCATGCCTGTTCTTCCAGGTCGAGTGGTCTAGAAGAACAGGCCGCGCTGGCGCATCGACTGGCGCAGCCAGCCGTCGAGCTGCGCGCCCCAGTCGGTCTGGTCGGCGGTGGCGTAGTCGACGGTGAATCGGCCGAAGGCGTCCCGGCCCTCGGTGAAGACACCGCCCCGCTTGTCGACCTCCAACACCACCTGAAGGTGCTGAGCGGTGCCGACGAAGGTCAACTCCAGTTGGTTGATCGCGCGGGCGTACTGGGGGGCGGGATAGAACTCGATCTCCTGGTAGAACGGGAGCGTCTGCTGCACGCCGTAGATCCGGCCCCGCTCGACGTCGGCGCGGGTGAAGCGGAAACCGAGCCGGAGCAGCGCGTCCAGGATGCGCTCCTGGGCCGGGAGCGGATGCACCGCGACCGCGTCGAGGTCCCCCTTGTCGACCGCGCGGGCCACTTCGAGTTCGGTCCGTAGCCCCATCGTCATGCCGTGCAGGTGCTGGCCGTATACCTCGGTGATCGGGGTCTCCCAGGGGACCTCGAACCGGAACGGGATCTCGTGCCGCTGCCCGCTCTCCAGACGGAAGGCGCCGGTGGCGCGCTGGCGCTGGAACTCCTGCGTGGTGTCGTACTCGCCGTCGCCGCTCTCCACCTCGACCCGGGTGACCAGACCGAGGGCGATGTACTCGATGTCGACCGGGTGGTCGCCACCGGCGACCTGGATCCGGCCCTCCAGTTGACCGCCGGGGCGGCAGTTCGGATTGTCGAGCACGGTTTCCACCGACGGACCCCCCACGCCCATCGCCTGCATCAGTCTCTTGAAGACCACGCCGTCCTCCGTTGGCACTCGTTGGCTGTCGTTGGCGGCCGGATGCGTTGCGGGCCGCATGGCCGATCGGTGGCACAGTATTCGGTCCTGGCAAGCCCGGCGCTGGGCACGAGCGCCAAGAACATTACCGACGCAAAGCAGCAAAAGGTGTACGACGGCGCTGCCAAGCTCCCGCTTTCATGCCACCTCGACGATCGCCTCACCTCCGCTTCACGCCCCACCGGCCAAGCTGTTTTCTATCGGCGCCACACGGCTGCCGGTGCGCACCACTTAGTCGACGCGGGGAGGCGACTGAAGATGGTCCTACAGATGACTCAGAACGAACTTCACCCGGCCGCCATCATCGGGCCCGATAGCAACCGACGTACCGAGAGCGACGCGAAGCTCGTCCCGAGCAACGCCGCGCCGACGGAGACCACCACCGACAACCTGGCCGACCTCGACGCCACCGACGAGCGCGGCGTCTCGGCCGACCTGGTCCGGGCGTACCTCAACGGCATCGGCCGGACCAAGCTGCTCACCGCTGTCCAGGAGGTCGAGCTGGCCAAACGGATCGAGGCCGGCCTGTACGCCGAGGAGAAGCTGGCCGGTGACCCGCCCGCCGCGCTCCGGCGTGACCTGGAGATCGTCGCCGAGCAGGGTCGGCTCGCGAAAAACCACCTGCTGGAGGCGAACCTTCGTCTCGTGGTCAGCATCGCGAAGCGGTACACCGGTCGTGGCATGGCCTTCCTCGACCTCATCCAGGAGGGCAACCTCGGCCTCATCCGGGCAGTCGAGAAGTTCGACTACACCAAGGGCTACAAGTTCTCCACCTACGCCACCTGGTGGATCCGCCAGGCCATCACCCGCGCCATGGCCGACCAGGCCCGCACCATCCGCATCCCGGTGCACATGGTCGAGCAGGTCAACCGGATGGTCCGGGCCCGGCGTGACCTCGCCACCACCCTCGGCCGCGAACCGACCGTGGCGGAGGTGGCCGTCGCGCTCGGCGTACCGGAGTTCCAGGTGATCGAACTGATCTCGTACGACCGGGAGCCGGT
Organism: Micromonospora sp. NPDC050417; assembly: GCF_044458865.1. Lineage (NCBI taxonomy): Bacteria > Bacillati > Actinomycetota > Actinomycetes > Micromonosporales > Micromonosporaceae > Micromonospora > Micromonospora sp. NPDC050417. The sequence goes on along the minus strand of NZ_JBITIH010000006.1, from coordinate 206,682 downwards.
CAGCCTGGACCAGGCGGTCGGCGAAGACGGCGAGAGCGCGCTCGGCGACTTCGTCGCGGCGGTGGACCCGCGCGAGGAGCCTGGTGACGCGGTCTCCCAGGGCATGCTGCGCAACGAGGTGGAGATCGTGCTGGCCACGCTGTCCCAGCGTGAGCAGGCCGTCATCCGGCTCCGGTTCGGACTGGACGACGGTCGGCAGCGCACCCTGGACGAGGTGGGTCGCGAGTTCGGCCTCTCCCGGGAGCGGATCCGGCAGATCGAGAAGGTGACGCTGCTCAAGCTCCGTCACCCGTCCCGCGCTGACCGGCTGGAGGCGTACGCGAGCTGACCAGCTCACGGCCGCGAGGAGGGCCCCCGTCGACAGCGGTTCGCGTCGACCGGGGGCCTTTCCCTGTGCCGCTGTCTGCTCCCGTCGCCCCGGCTACCCGTTGCCCCGGTGCCCGTCGCCCCGGCTCTCCGCTCCCGCGCGGCCACGGAAGCGGCTGCCGGATGCGGCTGCCGGACACCGGTGCTTTCCGGAACCGACCGGTGCTTTCCGCGACCGACCAGGGCCACCCCGTACGGGATGAGAGAGTTCGGGGATGAGAATCGCCAACCTCGGCCTGCGATTCCTGCTGGAGCTATGCGCGCTGACCGCACTGGCGTACGGCGGCTGGCTCGCCGGCGGCCCACACCTCTGGCAGCGCGTGCTGCTCGCCGTACTCGCCCCACTCGCCGCGGCGCTGATCTGGGGCCGGTGGGTCGCGCCACGATCGGACCGAAAGCTGGCTGACCCGTTACGACTCATCCCGGAATGGGTGGTCTTCGGCGCGGCGACCGCCGTCCTCGTGGTCGCCGGCCATCCCGTCCTCGGTGGCGCGCTGGCCGTACTCGCCGCCGCCAACCGCTTCGCCCTGTGGCGCCTCAACAGCGACACCGACGGCCGGGCCATCGGTTAGGAAGGGCCCCCTATACCACCGAATCCGATAACAAGGGGCCCTTCCTTACGGGTCAGAGGCGGCGGGGGCCGGTGTCGGGGCGGGGAGCGGACAGGCCGAGGTGAAGTTCGGCGTGCAGGACCGCCAGGCCGTCGGGGCGGGCGAGGACGGGATTGAGACGCAGGAGCCGTACCCGTGGCTGCTCGTCGACCAGTCGACCGACCCGCTGCAACAACTCCGCCAACGCGGCCCGGTCCACCGGCTCGGCGCCCCGGTAGCCGTACAGCAACGGTGCCGCCCGTGGTTCCTCGATCAGCGCGGAGGCGTCCCGGTCGGTCAAGGGCGCGACCCGCCACGCCCGGTCGCCGAGAAGGTCGGTCGCCACGCCGCCCAGGCCGAATCCGACCACTGGACCGAAGGCGGGGTCCTCGACCGCCTCGACCACACAGGCCACCCCCGGCGGCACCATCGGCTGGACCAGCACCCGGGGGCCGAACGAATCGGCGATCTCCTGGTACGCCCGGCGTACCGCGTCGTCACCGAACTGGTCCAGCCGTACGGCACCCAGGTCGAGACGGTGCCGCAGCCCCTCCCGGGCCGATTTGAGCACCACTGCCGAGCCCCAGTGCCGCGCCGCCGCCACCGCCGCGTCGACGGAGTCGACCACCGTGGACGGTACGACCGGGATGCCGTACGCGGCGAGCAGCCGCTCGACCAGTCCAGGCCCGGCGTTCGCCGCCTCGGAGCGGGCCTCGGCGCTGGCGGATCCGTCGCCGAACGGCCCCGCCCCCTCGTCCGACGAGAAGGCGCTCCCCGGCTCCCCGGCCCTGGCGAGTACGGCAGCAGCGGTGTCCGGGGCGGTCCCGGCGAACTCCGTCAACTCGCCGACCGGCTGGCGCAGCCAGTCGGCGTAGCCGATCACCCGGGCCAGGGCCCGGACCGCCTCCTCCACCGTCGGGTAGGACGGCACCCCGACCGGCGGCGGCCCGACCGGGAACGTCGCCACCGTCGGCCGGTCACCGGCGAGCGCCACACTCGCCACCGCTGAGGTGAAGTCGGCGTCCGCATCGACCAGTTGTCCGGGCAGCGGCGGGGCGAAGTGCACGAGCAGGGCGTCGACCCGGGGATCGACCGCGGCGTCGGCGAGCGCGTCGGCGAAGTCGTGCGCGGTGGCCTGCGGCCCCACGTTGACCGGGTAGCCAACGGCGACGGGCAGCCCGTGGGACCGGCAGGCGATGGCGGCCAGGTCGGCCAGGGCGGTGGAGTTCCCCACGATGCCGACCCGCCGACCGGCCGGCAGCGGCTGGTGGGCGAGGAGCATCCCGACGTCGAAGAGTTCCGCCACCGTCTCCACCCGGATCACCCCGGACTGTGCGTAGAGCGCGGTCAGCGCGGTGCCGTCGGGCCCCCTCGGGCCCGGATCCGTATCCGTGTCGGCGGACTGGTCGGCGGGACGTCGGGCGGAGGCGGCGAGGGCGACCACGGGTTTCGTACGGCCGATCCGCCGCGCCAACCGGGCAAACTTGCGCGGGTTACCGAAGGTCTCCAGGTAGAGCAGGATGACGTCGGTGCCCGGGTCGTCCTGCCAGTACTGGAGCAGGTCGTTGCCGGAAACGTCGGCCCGGTTGCCGGCCGAGACGAAACTCGACAAACCCAGCCCACGCCGCTCCGCCTCGGCGAGCAGCGCCACCCCGAGCACACCGGACTGGCTGAAGAAGCCGACCCGTCCGGCCACCGGCAGCCGGGGCGCGAGGGTGGCGTTGAGGCGTACCCGCTGGTCGGTGTTGGCGATGCCGAGACAGTTCGGGCCGACCACCCGCATCCCGGCCGCACGGGCCGCCCGGATCAGCTCCCGCTGGGCGGCGGCGCCCTCGGCACCGGACTCGGCGAACCCGGCCGAGACCACCACCAACGCGTGCAGTCCGGCGTGGGCCGCGTCGGCCACCACCCCGGGGACGGCCTCCGGCGGCACCGCGACCACGGCCAGGTCCAGCGGCACGGGGGCATCGGCCGCCGACGGGTACGCGGGCAGGCCGCCGACCCGGACGGCGCTCGGATGCACCGGTACGAGGTGTCCGGTGAAGCCGCCGTCGCGCAGGTGCCCGAGGATGGCGGCGCCGATTCCCTGACCGGTGGCGCTGGCGCCGTACACGGCGACACCGTTCGGGGCGAGCAGACGGGCGATCGAACGCGCTTCGGTCCGGTGCTCCCGCCCCCACTGCACCCGCAACGACTCCTCCGTCGGGGCGATCGGGAAGCTGAGGTGGACCACGCCGTCGGCGTACCGGCGCTGCACCTGGTAGCCGAAGTCGGCGAAGACCCGCAGCATGGTCCCGTTGGCCGGGAGCACCTCGGCGAGGAAGCGGCTGATCCCCTCCCGGCGGGCCGCCTCGGCCAGGTGTTCCAGCAGCACCGGTCCGATGCCCCGGCCCTGGTGGGCGTCCTCCACCACGAAGGCGACCTCCGCGTCGCCCGCCTCCGGCCCGAGCCGGTCGAACCGGCCGACGGCCAGGATCCGCTCGCCGGAGAGCACCACGAACGCCTCCCGGTGGTGGTGGTCGACGGTGACGAAACGTCTCAGGTCCCGGTCCGGGATCCGCGGGTACGGCGAGAAGTAGCGCAGGTAGCGGGTGCGCTCGGAGAACCGCGAATGCATGGCGACGATGCCGGCCGCGTCGTCGGTGCGGATCGGTCGCAGGTGGACGGTCGTGCCGTCGCTGAGCAGTACGTCCGCCGAGCGGTCCGCTGCGCCGTCGACCACGCTCGGCTCGCCTCCGTTCAGTCCCTCGGGTCGTACGGGTCGAGACCGTGCAGCGGGAAGACCGCCTTGCGGGTCGCCAGGATGGCACGGTCCACCCCGTCCGGCTCACCGGTGGGCTGCCACGGCTCGTACGCCGGGTCGACGTCGTCGGTCATCCGCAACGGCACGTCCCGCTCCGGGCGGCGTTCCCGGGCCAGTTTGCGCCAGGCCGGTGGGGTCAGCGTCGCCGGTGCGATCGGGTCCCCGGTGGCGATCGCGAGCAGGTGCGTCCAGGCTCTCGGTACCACCTCGACCAGGGCGTACCCGCCTCCGCCGGTGGCGATCCAGCGGCCCTCGCAGAGTTCGTCGGCGAGCGCCCGCAGCGCCAGGTAGCTGGCGCGCTGCCCGTCCACGGAGAGTCGCAGGTCGGCGAGGGGGTCGAGCCGGTGGCTGTCCGCGCCGCACTGGGTGACCAGGATCTGCGGTCGGAAGGCGCGCAGCACCGACGGGACCACCGCGTGGAAGGCACGCAACCAGCCGGCGTCGCCGGTGCCGGGCGGTAGCGGCACGTTGACCGCGCTTCCCCTGGCTGCCGGACCGCCGATCTCGTCCGGGAACCCGGTGCCCGGGAAGAGCGCGAGCGGGCTCTCGTGCAGGCTGACGGTGAGCACCCGGGGGTCGTCGAGGAAGATCTCCTGCACCCCGTCGCCGTGGTGCACGTCGACGTCCACGTAACCGATTCGCTCGGCACCGAGGTCGAGCAGCCGGGCGATGGCCACCGCGGGATCGTTGTAGACGCAGAATCCCGCGGCCCGTCCGGTCATGGCGTGGTGCAGGCCACCGGCGACGTTGACGGCGCGCCGGGCCTCGCCGCGCCAGACCATCTCCGCCGCGGCGAGACTGGCCCCGGCGACCAGTGCGCTGGACTCGTGCATGTTGTCGAAGACCGGGTTGTCGGGGGTGTTCAGGCCGTACCCGGAGAAGAACGGATCGTCCGGTGCGGCCCGGACCGCGTCGAGGTAGTCGGGCCGGTGCACCCGGGTCAGTGCCGTCTCGTCGGCCGGGGTGGGTGTCACCACCCGGACCCCGGCCCGGTCGAGGATGCCGAGTTCCCGCGCCAGCGCGACGGTCAGCTCGACCCGGACCGGGTCGAGCGGGTGCTCACCGAGGTCGTAGGCGAGCAGGGATTCGTCCCACATCACCACCGTGTCATGCGACATGGCGCCATCGTCGCACGCCTGGACGCCACCTCCCAGGCGCGCGCCGGGGTATGGCGCCGGTGCCGGATCAGGTGCCGGAGCCGGTGGCGACGGGCCGGTCCGGGTCGGTGAGCCAGTGGCTCCACGAGCCGACATAGAGCGCGGCGTCCGTACGTCCCGCCCGGTGCAGGGCGAAGACCGTGTGCGCGGCGGTCACCCCCGACCCGCAGTACGCACCCACGCGTACGCCGGGCGCGACGCCGGCCTCGGCGAACCGGGACCGGAGCGCGTCGGCGGCCAGCAGCCGGCCGTCCGCGCCGATGTGCTCGGTGGTCGGCAGGTTGACCGCTCCGGGGACGTGCCCGGCGACCGGGTCGACCGGCTCGGTCTCACCCAGGTAGCGGGCGGCGGCCCGGACGTCGAGCAGTACGCCGTCACCGGCGGCGAGCGCGGCGGCGTCCCCGGCGGCGAGCACCGGCAGCCCGCCGGGGCGGACCGTGACGTCGCCGGGGACCGGGGTGGGGACCTCCTCCGTGACCGGCTGCCCGGCGGCGACCCAGGCGGGGTAACCGCCGTCGAGCACCCGGACCGCGTGGTGCCCGGCCCAGCGCAGCGTCCACCACGCGCGGGCGGCGGCGGGCCCGTCTCCACCGTCGTAGACCACCACCGGGTGGCCGGCCCGGACCCCGGCGGCACGCAGCGCCCGTTGCAGGTTCTCCGGGTCCGGCAGCGGGTGGCGCCCGTCGGCACCGGGTACGCCACACAGCTCCGCGTCGAGATCGGCGAAGACCGCTCCGGGCAGATGCCCGGCGTCGTAGTCGACGCGACCGGGCTGGCCGCTGAGGCGCCAACGCACGTCCACTACGGTAGGTACGGCGGTCTCCGCGCCAGCCAGTTCGACGGCGAGGGCGGCAACGTCGATCAGAAGATCATCTGTGACGAACATGTGTCTCAGTCAACACCATCGGAACTGGTCGCCATGAACGCCAGACGCCCCGCTCGGGCTACGGCTTCGTGTCGGTAACTCGGGGTAGCATTACCTACCGGGAGGGCGGCTGACGTGAATGACCTTGTCGATACGACAGAGATGTACCTGCGCACCATTCTCGAATTGGAAGAGGAAGGTGTGCCGGCGCTGCGTGCGCGGATCGCCGAACGGCTACACCAGAGCGGACCGACCGTCAGCCAGACAGTGGCCCGGATGGAACGCGATGGGCTGTTGACCCTAGAGGACGACCGGCACCTACGACTCACCGCCGCCGGCCGGAGCCTCGCGATCGCCGTCATGCGCAAGCACCGGTTGGCTGAGCTGCTGCTGGTCAACGTGATCGGGATGCCCTACGAGGAAGCCCACGAGGAAGCCTGCCGGTGGGAACACGTGATGAGCGACGCGGTGGAGCAGAAGGTCTACGACCTGCTGAACCGTCCGACCCGTTCGCCGTACGGCAACCCGATTCCGGGGCTGGAGGCGCTCGGCAGCGAACACGGCTTGTCGGCTGCGGAGAGCCCGGAGGCGGAACGCAACCTCGCCTTCCCCGGCCTGACCGGCCCGGTGGTGGTCCGGCGGATCTGCGAGAGCGTGCAGACCGACGGTGATGTGCTGCGCCAACTACACGCGGCCGGGGTTGACCCGGGTGCGACCGTGACGGTGGCGCAGGAACGGGACGGTGTGACCATCGACCGTTCCGGCGACAAGATCAGGTTGCCTCGCGAGGTCGCCTCGCGGGTCTTCGTCGCCGCTTCCTGAGCGGGCCCCGTCCGCACCGGATTCTTCCCCGGCGCCGTTCGAAACGACACCGGACCGGCGACGCCCCACGACCACGCCGCCGGTCCGGCCGCCCGAAACGGCGGCCGGACCGGACGGAACGGGTGTCAGCGCTCGGCGGCGTCGATCTGCTTGGCCAGCGTGACGAGTTTGGCCGCGATGGCCTCCGCCGCCGGCTTACCCTCGTCCGCCGGGAGGGTGTAGCGGAGGCTGATCATCTGCCCGTCCGAGGCAAGCCAGCACACCTCCACCCCGGGGCCGTGGTCCTTGCCAGCGGCGACGATCAACCGGTACGCGGCCTTGCCCAGCCCCTTGACGGACTGCCCCCCGTCCGGCGCCTCGTCGTTGAAGACCGACGCGTCGGCCGAAGTCGGCGTCATCGCCAGCGCCAGATCAGGAAGACTCGCCTGCTCCGCCTGGAGCACGCAGCTACTCGTCTCGCCCTGGGAGGTCGCGGCCGACACGTCGAACGTGGTGCCGATGGCCTTCTCGATCGCCGAGTAGTCCAGCACCCGGCAGACCCCGCCGGCTGCCGCCGCCGGCAGCTTGACGACCGGAGGGATGGGCAGCGGTTCGCTCCTCGCCACGGCTGACTCGCCGCAGCCGGAGAGCACCAGCAACCCGGCGCCGATCAGTAAGAGCCGCCCTCGCACGATGACCTCCCGCTCGGCCCGGCCGGGGGCGGCCGGTGAGTGTCCGTCGGACACCGTACGGGTTCGAGCGGCAGGGGCGAAAGTCCCCAGGCCGTCGAGCCTTTCCTTTCGCTACTAGGGCAGCTCGCTACGCGGGCAGCTCGCTACGCGGGCAGCTCGCTACGCGGGCAGCCGGGCCACGATGTGCTTCGCGATCTCCAGCGAACTGGTCGCCGCCGGTGAGGGCGCGTTGAGGACGTGCACCTGCCGGTCGGCCTCCACGATGAGGAAGTCGTCCACCAGTGAGCCATCCGGGGCGATCGCCTGGGCCCGTACGCCGGCCGGGCTCGGGACCAGGTCCCGCTCGGTCAACTCGGGCACCAGCCGGGCCAGGCTGGACGCGAACCGGCGGCGGGACAGTGAGCGGCGTACCTCGGTGAGACCGTACCGCCCGTGGCGGCGGGCCAGCCGCCACAGCCCCGGGTAGCCCACCAGGTCGGCCACCTCCCTCGGGTTGATCCGACCCCACGAATAGCCCTCCCGGGCAAGCGCGAGCACCGCGTTCGGACCCGCGTGCACGCTGCCGTCGATCATCCGGGTCAGGTGTACGCCCAGGAACGGGAACTGCGGGTCGGGGACCGGGTAGATCAGGCCCCGGACCAGGTCCCGCCGCTCTGGCCGCAGCTCGTAGTACTCACCCCGGAAGGGGATGATCCGGGCGGGTGGCACGACGCCGGCGAACTGGGCCACCCGGTCGGCGTGCAGACCGGCGCAGTTGACCAGTACGTCCGCCAGCACCTCACCGGCGGTGCTGCTCACCACGAGTTCCGGGGCACCGCCCGGGCCGCCCCGCCGGCTCGCGATCCCGGTGACCCGGGCACCGAGACGGATCCCCGCACCGGCCTTCTCCGCCAGCGCCGCCAACGCGACGCAGACCTCGGTGAAATCGACGATCCCGGTGGACTCCACCCGCAGCGCCTCGACACAGCGCATCGCGGGCTCGTACTCGGCTGCCTCGGCCGCGTCGAGCAGCCGTACCGGTAGACGGTTGGCGAGCGCACGCTCGTGCAGGGCCCGGAGCCGGGGCAGTTCCGCCTCGTCGGTGGCGACGATCAGCTTGCCGCACCGCCGCACCGGTATGCCGTTCTCGGCGCAGAACTCCACCATGGAGCGGCTGCCGGCCCGGCACAGTTCGGCCTTGAGACTGCCCGGCCGGTAGTAGACCCCGGCGTGGATCACCCCGGAGTTGTGGCCGGTCTGGTGGGCCGCCAGCCGGGGCTCCTTCTCCAGCACGGTCACCTCGGCGCCGGGCCGGTCCAGGATGATCCGGTGCGCCGTTGCCAGCCCGACGATGCCGCCACCGATGACCACGTACCTCGCCATGGGCGCAGACGCTACCTGCCCGGGTCGTCGATGGGAGCCGGGTCACCGGTCGGCTCGTCGTCGACATACGGACAGTGCCGGCATCCCCGTCCGCAGCAGGTGCCCCGCCGGGCCAGGAAACCGGCGGTGAGGACGAAGAGTCCGGTCGCCGGGTCCTGGTACCCGGCCTGCCCTGCGGCGAGGGCTGCGGCGTGCGCGGCGACGATCGCCGCCCGCCCCGGGTGGTCCGGGGCCAGTCGGGACGGGTGCGGCTGTGTTAGCGGCCTGGGCGCCAACGGCAGCCGCCGCTCCCGCCCGCCGTCACCCATCCCGCGAGGTTACGTCAGCCTGGAACGGCGCGATCAAAGCCGTACCGGTGGGCGGAGCCGTACCCGTGGGCGGAGCCGCACCCGGACCGTGGAGGGTTCGACTCCCCCGTGCGAGCCGAGCCTTCCACGATCGAAGGTGCGCCGTTTCCCCGGCCGCGCGTCAGGCGGTGGTCCGCCTCATGAGGAGCTGGCCGGCGCCGGCCAGCAGCAGGGCGAGCAGGGCCGGCCAGCCGGCGAAGAGGGCCAGTGCCGACTGGTCGGCGAACCACCGCCCCACCGCGGGCCACCAGTGCTGCCAGGTGACGAGCACGGCGAGCAGGCCCAGCAGGAGCAGCAGCACGATGCTCAGCAGGTAGAGACCACCGACACCCCACCGCTTGAGGACCAGCGCGGCGAACATCCCGATGTAGCCGAGCACGATGAACGGGACCGTAAAGATCAGGATCTGTGCGAGCGGGTTGTCGTTCTGCATGAACGGCATGACGAAGAACCCCAGGGACAGCCCCCATCCGTCGGTCGCCCGCTCCGCCAGCGAGCAGAGGTAGAGCAGCACCCCGAAGACCAGGGACTCGGCGACCAGCAGCAGTGAGGTGGCGGCATAGAAGGTCCGCCGGGTCAGGCTCAATCCGAGCGAGAACGGGAAGAACTGGGTGATCGTCTGAGCGGCGCCGATCATCACGACGACGTAGATGCTGACCAGCCCACCGGTTCGGGGATCGTCCGGCATCTCGTCGGCGATCAAGGCAAAGACGGCCAGGTTGATCAGGAAACTGGAGGCCAGGATGCCCCAGGGCCAGCTGACCATGGCCGGCCAGCTGATCAGTTGGACGCGGGTGGCGGCGAGCACACGGCTCATCGGAGCTTCTCCCTGTCTGCCGTACGGACACCGCTCGTCGTACCGGTGAGTCGGACCACCAGCTCCTGCAACGAGACCGGGGCCACCTCCAGCCCGAGCGTGCTGGCCCGGTGGCGGTCCGACGGTTCGAACGGACCACGGAGCGTGGCCCGAACCAGGTTCCCGATGCGTTCGCGGTGCAGTTCCTCGGCCCCGTTGCGCCACTGCTCCACCACGGCCAGCGGCCCCGAGACCGTGACCAACTCGGCGCGAAGCTCCTCCGCGCTCTCGTCCAGCAGGATCCGCCCCCGGTCGAGCAGCAGTACGTGCTCGATCAGGTTGGCGACCTCGTCGATGAGATGGGTGGAGAGCACGATGGTGCGCGGGTGCTCGGCGTAGTCGACGAGCAGACGGTCGTAGAAGAGCTGCCGCGCGGTGGCGTCCAGCCCCAGGTACGGCTCGTCGAAGAAGGTGAGCTCGGCACGGGCGGCAAGCCCGATGATCACGCCGAGCGCGGAGAGCATGCCCCGGGAGAGCTTGCGCACCTGGCGCCGGAGCGGCAGTTGGAAGTCCTCGACGAGGGCTGCGGCGAAGTCCTCGTCCCAGTTCGGAAAGAGCAGTCGGGCCGCTTCCAGCGCATGCCGTACCTGGAAGACCTGGGGGTAGGTCTGGCTCTCCTTGATGAAGCAGACCCTGCTCAGCACCTCGGCGTTCTCGTACGGGTGCTGCCCGAACACCGACAGGTCTCCGGAGGTGGCGTGGTTCTGTCCGGTGAGGACCTGCATCAGGGTCGTCTTGCCGGCACCGTTGCGTCCGAGCAGACCGTGGATGGTGTTCTCGGTCAGAGTGAAGCTGACCTCGTCCAGGGCGGTGGTCCGACCGAATCGCTTGGTCACCCCGCTGGCGGTGACGACCGGACTCATCGTTCCCCCTCCCGGAGGTCGATCATCGACTTGAGTTCGTCGGCACCGATGCCGAGTTTGCGTGCTTCGGCGAGCAGGGGGCGGACGTACTGGTTGGCGAACTCTTCGCGGCGTCGTTCCCGCAGCTTGGCGCGGGCGCCGGTGGAGACGAACATCCCGATTCCTCGTTTCTTGTACAGAACGCCGTCGTCGACGAGTTGGTTGACGCCCTTCGCGGCGGTGGCCGGGTTGATCCGATGGAAGGCGGCCAGTTCGTTCGTCGAGGGGACCTGGGTCTCCTCGACGAGAGTGCCGTCGATGATCGCGGTCTCCAGCAGCTCCGCGACCTGGAGGAAGATCGGTCGGCCTTCCTCCATCACCCGCACCCGCCCACCGTCACGTCCGGGCGGCCGAGCCAACCATGGTTAGCCGGTTCATTACTCATGTAACTAACCATGTAACCAGGGCCGCCGGTTGTCAAGTGAGGTTGCCGACAGGTGACGCGGTGGCCCGTCGGCCGGACAGATGTGTGTCGAGCCGACGGCGGTGCCGGTAACGTGCGCAACGCCTCCCGAACGCTCCATGTCCCGCGCAGTCCACGTACAGGCAGGTGCAACCCGTGACGCAGCAGTTGGCGGCGGGACCGGCGCGCGGAACACCGCCCCGCCCCTCCCTCTGGCGCAGCCGGAACTTCCTCCTGCTCTGGGGCGGTCAGACGGTCAGCGAACTGGGCACCCGGATCTCCCACGTCGCGGTACCGGTGGTCGCGGCGGACACCCTCGGCGCCAGTGTCTTCCAGATCCCGCTGCTGACCTTCCTCGCCTGGCTGCCGTACCTGCTCTTCTCGCTCCCCGCCGGTGCCCTGGCCGACCGGGTCGACCAGCGGAAACTGATGATCTTCTGCGACCTGGAGCGGATGGCCCTGATGTTGTCACTCCCGCTGGTCGCGATCGCGGGGCGGCTGACACTCCCGTTCCTGTACGTCGTCGTCGGGCTCTCCGGCGTCCTGACCGTCGGATTCACCGTCGCCTACCGGAGCTGGTTCCCCCGCCTGGTGTCGGCGGCCTGACCCTCGGGCTCTTCGCGAACCGCTCGACCAACCGGATCGGCACCGCCCGGGTGATCTGGGTCGCCATGGCCGCACCCGGACCCCTCTACCTGCTCATGCCGCTGGCACAGCCCGGCTGGGGGGTGCTGCTCTACGGTGTCGGCCTCGGCGCGCTCGTCGGCGGCACGCTCGGCAGCCAACTGGGGCTACGTACGGCACTGTGGATCTGCGTACTCGGCACCTGGAGTGCCGCGCTCTTTGTCGTCTTCTCGCCGCTGCGGACGATGCGGGACCTGCCGGCGACCTGACGGTACGCGAGCCAACCTAGGCACGGGCGGCTCAGAGCCGAAGCGCGCACCGTCCCAAACCCTCTCCAGGCAGCACATGGGGGAGTCGGACAACGCCCGACTCCCCCATGTGCACTACTGAACTGTCAGCACTCGACTCGCTGCGTCGAGTGTCGCGTCAGATGCGACTCCGCTCGGTTTCAGCTGCAACCCGAGGTGGAGCCGCAACCCTCGCAGACGTAGCAGCTACCCGCGGGGCGCATCTTCGTGCCGCAGGTGAAGCAGAGCGGGGCGTCGGCCGCCTTGCCGAGCACCGCCTCCAGCAGTTCCGTCGACGATCCCACCCGTACGCCGAGCGGCTTGGCCGCCGCGACCTCGGGCTCGGCCGGCACGGTGGCGGCGGGGGCTGCCACCGGCTCCGGCTTCGCCTCGGCCGGAACCGTCACCGGTGCCGAGGAGGCCATCACGCTCAACTCCAGGTTGTTCTCCGCCTCCGCCTCGGCCCGCAACTGCGCGGCCCGCTCGCTGGCGGTGAAGATGCCGAGTTCGGCCCGGCGCTCGTACGGCAGGAAGTCCAGGGCCAGCCGCCGGAAGATGTAGTCCATCACCGAGGCAGCCATCCGGATGTCCGGGTCATCGGTCATCCCGGCCGGCTCGAACCGCATGTTCGTGAACTTGCTGACGTACGTGTCCAGCGGGACGCCGTACTGCAGGCCGATCGAGATCGCCACGGAGAAGGCGTCCATCACCCCGGCGAGGGTCGAGCCCTGCTTGGACATCTTCAGGAAGACCTCGCCCAGACCGTCGTCCGGGTACGAGGAGGCGGTGAGGTAACCCTCGGCCCCGCCGACCGAGAAGGAGACCGTCTCCGACGGGCGCTTCTTCGGCAGCCGCTTGCGCACCGGGCGGTACTCGATGACCTTCTCCACAGCCCGCTCCGCGCTGGCCGGCGCGACCTCGACCGATGCCGACTCGGTCGCCTTCGCCGGCTTGGCCACCGAGAGCGGCTGACCGACCTTGCAGTTGTCGCGGTAGATCGCCAGCGCCTTCAGGCCGAGCTTCCAGCCCTCGAAGTAGATCTCCTCGACGTCGGCGACGGTGGCCGCCTCCGGCATGTTGACCGTCTTCGAGATCGCGCCCGAGATGAACGGCTGCACCGCGGCCATCATCCGTACGTGCCCCATCGGGGCGATCGACCGTTCGCCCATGGCGCAGTCGAAGACCGGGTAGTGCTCCGGCTTGAGGCCGGGGGCGTCGACCACGTGCCCGTGGTCGGCGATGTGCTCGACGATCGCCTCGACCTGCTCCTCCGGGTAACCGAGGCTGCGCAGGGCACGCGGAACGGTCTGGTTGACGATCTGCATCGAGCCGCCGCCGACCAGCTTCTTGAACTTGACCAGCGCCAGGTCGGGCTCGACCCCGGTGGTGTCGCAGTCCATCATCAGGCCGATGGTGCCGGTCGGCGCGAGCACCGACGCCTGCGCGTTGCGCCAGCCGTTGCGCTCGCCGACCTTGTTCCCCTCGGTCCACTGCTTGGTGGCCTCGCGGACGATCGCGGTGGCGACCGCACCGGTGGGCTTGATCTCGTCGTTGGCCGCGGCGTGCTTGCGCATCACCCGCTTGTGCCCTTCGGCGTTGCGGGCGTAGCCCTCGTACGCGCCGACCACACCGGCCAGTTCGGCCGAGCGGCGGTACGCGGTGCCGGTCATCAGCGAGGTGATCGCGGCGGCAACCGAGCGCCCGGTCTCCGAGTCGTACGGGTGACCGGTCGCCATCAGCAGCGCGCCGAGGTTGGCGTAGCCGATGCCGAGCTGCCGGTAGGCCCGGGTGGTCTCACCGATCTTCTCGGTCGGGAAGTCGGCGAAGCAGATCGAGATGTCCATCGCGGTGATCACGAACTCGACCGAGCGGACGAACTTCTCCACCTCGAATCCACCGTCGGCGCGGAGGAACTTCATCAGGTTGAGCGAGGCCAGGTTGCACGAGGAGTTGTCCAGGTGCAGGTACTCCGAGCACGGGTTCGAGGCGGTGATCCGCCCGGTCTCCGGGCTGGTGTGCCAGTCGTTGATCGTGTCGTCGTACTGCAGGCCGGGGTCGGCGCACTCCCAGGCGGCCTGGGCGATGGTCCGGAACAGCCCCTTGGCGTCGACGGTGTCGATCACCGCACCGTCGAGCCGGCCGCGCAGGTCGAAGGTGCCGCTCTCCTCGACCGCGCGCATGAACTCGTCGGTGACCCGGACCGAGTTGTTGGCGTTCTGGTACTGCACGCTGACGATGTCCGAGCCGCCGAGGTCCATGTCGAAACCGGCGTCGCGGAGCGCGCGGATCTTGTGCTCCTCGCGCGCCTTGGTGGTGACGAACTCCTCGATGTCCGGGTGGTCCACGTCGAGGATGACCATCTTGGCCGCCCGCCGGGTGGCGCCACCAGACTTGATGGTGCCGGCACTGGCGTCGGCGCCGCGCATGAAGCTGACCGGACCGGAGGCGGTGCCGCCGCTGGAGAGCAGTTCCCGCGAGGAACGGATCCGGGAGAGGTTGACCCCGGAGCCGGAGCCGCCCTTGAAGATCAGCCCCTCTTCCTTGTACCAGTCGAGGATCGAGTCCATCGAGTCGTCGACAGCGAGAATGAAGCAGGCGCTGACCTGCTGCGGCGACGCGGTGCCGACGTTGAACCAGACCGGCGAGTTGAAGCTGAACACCTGGTGCAGCAGCATCCAGGTCAGCTCGTGCTCGAAGATCTCGGCGTCCGCCGGGCTGGCGAAGTAGGAGTGCTGCTCCCCGGCCGCGCGGTAGGTCTTCACCACCCGGTCGATGAGCTGCTTGAGCGACCACTCGCGCTCCGGCGTGCCGACGGCACCACGGAAGTACTTGGTGGTCACGATGTTGGCCGCGTTGACGCTCCACGAGTCGGGGTACTCGACCCCGCGCTGCTCAAAGTTGATCGAGCCGTCGCGCCAGTTCGTCATGACGACGTCCCGACGCTCCCAGGTCACCTCGTCGTAGGGGTGCACCCCCTCGGTGGTCCAGACCCGCTCGACCTTGAGTCCGGTCGTGGTGGTCGCCCGTGACCGACTCTTGTTCGCTGTCATGCCTTCCCCCGCCATCTCATCCGCCCCCTAACCAGCACGGTCCGCCGCCGTGCCACCGAAATGATCAAAAACTAGAAAAGCTAGCTGGTACGGCCGCCGGCCGGCTCCGCCGTCAGCGGGTCCGCGCCAGGCGCCGGAGGCTGCTGCGCCGCACCGTCCCGCGCTGCCGTTCGGGCAGCCGCGGTGGCGCGCAGGGCCTCGATCTCCCGCTCGAAGTCCCCCAGCGAGTCGAACGAGCGGTAGACGCTGGCGAAGCGGAGGTACGCCACCTCGTCCAGCTCCCGCAGCGGCCCGAGGATGGCCAGTCCCACCTCGTTGCTCGGTATCTCGGCGGCGCCCTTGGCCCGGATGGTCTCCTCGACCCGCTGCGCGAGCAGTGCGATCGAATCCTCGACGACCGGGCGACCCTGGCACGCCTTGCGCACCCCGCCGATGATCTTCGTACGACTGAACGGCTCGGTCACACCGCTGCGCTTGACGACGGCGAGCACCGCCTCTTCGACGGTGGTGAACCGCTTCCCGCACTCCGGGCAGGACCGCCGGCGGCGAATCAGCTGGCCGTCGTCGGCCTCGCGCGAGTCGACGACCCGGGAGTCGGCGTGCCGGCAGTATGGACACCGCATAGCCGACCTCCTTTCACCACCACGTGGGGCACCCGCCACCTCCCGGACACCCGAACAGCCGGCGGGAACCACCGCGAGGTGGCCGTCGCCGTGCTGCTAAGCGGGGAGCGAGGGGCCGTCGAACCCAACCTATGGCCGACTTACACCCTTGTCACTACTACATCTAGGGGTCGACCGTATGCCGCAGAGCGGCCGGGGTCAAGTTGGCAGGCGGGTCGCGCGCGTCGCCGTTATCTTCCCAACATCGCCGATCGGCCCGGGGTTACCGGTTCCCGACAGACGGTCAGACAATCACTTAAAGTAATCAAGCCGACCCGGACAGTCACTCGTCGCGAGGCAGGGTCAACCGCTGCCCGGCATGGATGGTGTAGCCCTCGATCCCGTTGAGACGTCGAATCTCATCGATCACCCGGAACGGCTGACGACTCGGCCGGTGCCGTTCGGCGACCGACCAGAGCGTGTCCCCGGGCAACACCACCGCGATCGGCGCGGGACCGGGCGGGTCGGCCGCCCGAGAGGAGGGCGCCAACACCAGCGCCAGCCCGATCGCCACGATCACGTAAAGACCGAGCAGCACCGCCCGACCTCGTCGCGTCAAGCGGAGCCGAGTGCCCCGCGAGGGCCGGTACATCTCCGGTGCACCCACGCTGACCTCCAAGATCGAACGCCAGTTCGATAGAACAGACGTACGATGGTGTATCAGAACAGGCGTACGGATGTCGAGCTTGCGGACGCGACACGCCGACGCCACGTCGTACAGATGTTTGAAACTGTCCGATCTCACCTATACGGTCGTGAACAACCGAACCCGATCGGCGCAGCGACGCCACGGGCGATCGGTCCCATGCGCACCACGTGCCACCCAGGCACCCCCGCCGAGCAGGGAGGACGGACGTGTCGACCGACGACCGGACGAACGGGCAGCACCATCCGCAGAAAGCCGTCGCCGATTCCGGTGCCACCGCGGCCCGCCGTCGCGGCGCCGCCCGCGCCCGTACCGGCGAGCCGACCCTGCGGTCCGTCACTCCGGTGGTGAGCCACTTCCCCGACCTGGTCAGCGCCGACCTGACCACCCGGCAACGGCGGATTCTCGAATTCATCCGGGACTGGGTGGAGCGCTACGGCTACCCGCCGAGCGTGCGCGAGATCGGCGAGGCGGTCGGCCTGGTCTCCCCGTCGAGCGTCGCCTACCAGCTCAAGGAACTGGAGCGGAAGGGCTTTCTCCGCCGCGACCCCAACCGCCCCCGGGCGGTGGACGTGCGCCCCCCGAACGACCTGCTGGACGACGAGGCCGCGCGGGCGCAGCGACCGGCGCCGGCCTACGTGCCGATGCTCGGCCGGATCGCGGCCGGTGGGCCGATCCTGGCCGAACAGGCCGTCGAGGACGTCTTCCCGCTCCCCCGCGAGTTGGTGGGTGAGGGCGAGGTCTTCATGCTCAAGGTCAAGGGCGACTCGATGCTCGACGCGGCGATCTGCGACGGCGACTGGGTCGTGGTCCGGCAGCAGCCGACCGCCAACTCGGGCGAGATCGTCGCGGCGATGCTCGATGGCGAGGCGACGGTGAAGACCTACCGTCAGCGCGACGGTCACGTCTGGCTGATGCCGGCCAACTCGGCCTTCGACCCCATCCCCGGCGACAGCGCGTCGATCATGGGTCGCGTGGTGGCCGTCCTCCGCCGGATCTGAATCCTCCGCCGGATCTCATCCCGGCACCGGCCTGCCCGGTTTCGTCACCTCGCCAGCGGTGGATTCTCCCGACAGCTCGGGAATCCACCGCTGCCGCTCGTCACCGGATCAGCGGCGTCCCTGCTCGGGATAGCCCTGTTCCGGATAGCCCTGTTCCGGATAGCCCTGCTCCGGATGCCCGTTCTGGCCGGGACGCGACTGGGGCCGGGGCTGGCCGTACTGCCCGCCCTGCTGCGGCCGGCCGTACCCGTTTGCCGGTTGACCGGGGGCGGAGCCGTTCGCCGGTTGCCCGTAGCCGTTCACCGGGGGCTGACCAGGGCCGTACCCGTTCGCCGGTTGCCCGTAGCCGTTCACCGGGGGCTGACCCTGCCGGCGGTTCTCCGCCGCGGCGCGCGGGTCGACGGGGGCCGGGCGGCCACCACGTACCCCACCGTAGACCGGGCCCTGACCGGGCTCCCCGGGCCTGCCGGGTCCGCCGCCGTACACGCCCGCACCGGAGGGCCCCCCGCCGGCCGGCGGGCGGGGGCCCGTCGGGGCGCCACCGCCGTAGACCGCTCCACCGGCGGGCTGGCCTCCGTAGACCCCGGCCGGCGGGCGGCCGGGCTGTTCGTACTCGCCACCGGGACGGTAACCACCGGGGCCCCCGGCCTGGCCTCCCCCGCCGTAGGTGGTGCCCCGCGCCGGCGAGGACTCGTACGAGCCGTCACCGGGCACCTGCCCGCCACTGCGCTGCCCGTCCGGGTCACCTACCGGATTCGCGGGCTCCGCCGCCTCCGCGGCCCGTGCCCTGCGTGCCCGGACGATGCCGAAAATCCCCAGGCCGACGAGGAGAGCACCGAGCACACCCACCGCCGCGATCAGGTAGGTGATGTCCGTCAGTGTCAGGTCGGCCGTCCAGGACTTGCTGCTCTCGCTCTTGGCATCGTCCCCGCCTGCCGCCGCGGCCACCTCGACGACCTGCGTCGACGGCACATAGCTCTGGATCACGACGTCGGTGTCGTCGGCGAGACTGCCGACATCGGAGACGGTCACGAACGACTTGCCGTCCGGGGTGTACGAGATCGCCTCCCCGAAGGCGTCCTCCAGCGGGGTCATCCGGGGCTTGCCGGTGGTGAGCGCCTTGACGATGTCGCCGTCGGGCACGTCCCACTCGAACGCGTCGGCGTAGGTGCGCACGACGATCCGCTTGCCGTCCGGCGAGGTCGCCGCCCCGGTGACCATCAGCCGGCCGGTCGCGGTGAGCAGGTTCTCGGTCGTGCTCTTGGGAAGGGTGATCTCGCCGGCCAGCTCCATCGGCACGCCTTCGGCGTTGTCCTTCTGCAAGGGAGCGGTGGGGCGGTAGATCTCGCTCTTCGCGGTGCCGGTCTTGGTGATGATGTACGGGGTGCCGTCCGCCCCCAGCAGCAGCGCCTCGGCGTCGTGCGGCTTGTTGCCCGGGTAGGACAGCCGGTGCAGGGTGGTCTTGCCGGAACCGTCCGCCGGCAGGCTCCAGAGCACCACGCTGCGCCGGCGGGTCTGGGCGTCAGGGTTGTCACCGATGTCGGCGATCCAGAGCGTCTTGCCGTCTGCCGAGAGCGCCACGTCCTCCGGATCGGCCGCCGCCCGGTTGACGTACGGCACCGACTTGGTCACCTTGCACTTGGTGCTGAGGAAGAAGACCCGGTCGTGGCTCTCGAGATCGGTGCCGTCGTTGATCACGACGTAGCCGCTGGTGGTGGCGACCAGGCCGGAAAGCTCGTTCGTCCGGTCGTCGTCGACGGTGCAGACCTTGGTCGGGGCAGCGAGCGCCGGGGTTGCCGCCAACCCCAGGCTCGCGCCGACCACACCACCGATAACCATGATCGAGGAGAGGACACGCCGCATCGGCCAAGTGTCGCACGTCGCAGACGGACGCCGGGCAGGCCGTGATCCTTCGTCCCGAAGCTGCCGTTCGGGCAGTTTCAAACTACTCCTCGTTGGCCAGATATGGGGTCAATTCGGCCGCCAGTGCCTCGTCGACCCGCACGTGCAGCAGGGTCCCCTCGGCGAGGTGTGTGGTGCCGAGTACCTCCCCGCGCCGATGCACCCGTGCGACCAGGTCACCCCGGGCGTACGGCAGGACCGCGCGGAGTTCCACCGCCGGCCGGGGCAGCCGCTGTTCGATGGTGGCGCGCAGCTCGTCGATGCCCCGCCCGGCGTGGGCGGAGACGAAGACGGCGTCCGGCCACTCCCGCTTGAGCCGGAGCAGCGTCTCCTCGTCGGCGACGTCGGTCTTGTTCACCACCAACAACTCGGGCAGCTTGTCGGCGCCCACCTCGGCGAGCACCTCGTGCACCGCCCGGACCTGCTCCTCGGGGTCCGGGTGTGCCCCGTCCACCACGTGCACGACGAGGTCGGCCTCGGCCACCTCCTCAAGCGTCGAGCGGAACGCCTCGACGATCTGGTGCGGGAGGTGCCGGACGAAGCCGACGGTGTCGGAGAGGGTGTAGACCCGGCCGTCGGAGGTGTCCGCCCGCCGCGTGGTCGGGTCCAGGGTCGCGAAGAGTGCGTCCTCGACCAGCACCCCGGCGCCGGTGAGCCGGTTGAGGATGCTGGACTTGCCGGCGTTGGTGTATCCGGCGATGGCAACGGCCGGGATGGCGTTGCGTCCGCGCCGCGCACGCTTGGTCTGCCGTACCACCCGCATGCTCTTGATCTCGCGCCGCAGCTTGGCGATCCGGTGCCGGATCCGGCGCCGGTCCGTTTCGAGCTTGGTCTCACCGGGGCCACGGGTGCCGACACCGCCGCCGGCGCCACCGCCACGGCCGCTACCGCCGGCCTGCCGGGAGAGGCTCTCACCCCAACCGCGCAGCCGGGGTAGCAGGTATTCCAGCTGGGCCAGCTCGACCTGGGCCTTACCTTCCTTGCTCTTCGCGTGCTGGGCGAAGATGTCCAGGATCAGGGCGGTCCGGTCGACCACCTTGACCTTGGTGCGCTGCTCCAGGTTACGCAACTGGGACGGAGAGAGCTCTCCATCGCAGATCACCGTGTCGGCGCCGGAGGCGAGCACCTCGGCGGCCAGGTCCTCGACCTTGCCACGGCCGATGTACGTGGCCGGGTCAGGCCGGGAACGGCGCTGGATCAGCCCTTCGAGCACCTCGGAACCGGCGGTCTCGGCGAGTGCCGCCAGTTCGGTGAGGGAGTTCTCGGCGTCGGTGACGGTGCCCTCGGTCCAGACCCCGACCAGGACCACCCGCTCCAACCGGAGTTGCCGGTACTCGACCTCGGTGACGTCGGTGAGCTCGGTGGAGAGGCCGGCCACCCGGCGCAGCGCCGCGCGGTCCTCCCGCTCCAGCTCACCGGTGGTGACCTCCGCGCCGAGCAGGGCGTCGAGGTCCTGGTCGGTCAGCGGAGCGAAGCTTTCCTGATTTCGCAAGCGGGTCTCCTGTCCGTTTGATCCCTGCGCTTCAATCGTGACACGCTGCGCCGCCGATCGCACCGCCATAATGCGGCACCTCGGCAGACCGGTCCGCCCGCCGTCGATTCGCGTTGGTTATGGCACCCGTGGGGGATGCGCTGAAGACGGTCCGCACGCAGCGGGTAAGAATGCGAAGCGGCGGCCGACCGGCCGTGCCCACCAACGACGGAGGGACCCCGTGACCACCACCCGCCTGCCGAGCGCCGGATTCTCGATAACGATCCGGATCGGCGTCACCGCTGACGCCTCGGCCATCGGCCGGCTCACGACCTGCGTCGGCGAAGCCGGCGCCATCGTCACCGCGCTCGACGTGGTCGACTCCGACCCGACCACGGTCCTGGTCGACCTCACCTGCGACACCGCCGACGCCAACCACGCCGACCACGTCGTCAAGTCGCTGACCGCGCTGGAGGGCGTGGACGTCCGCAAGGTCTCCGACCGTACGTTCCTGCTGCACCTGGGCGGGAAGATCGAGGTCAGCCCCAAGGTCGCGCTGCGCAACCGGGACGAGCTGTCCCGCGCGTACACGCCGGGGGTGGCCCGGGTCTGCCTCGCCATCGCGGAGAACCCGGCCGACGCCCGTCGGCTCACCATCAAGCGCAACACCGTCGCGGTGGTCACCGACGGCTCGGCCGTACTCGGGCTGGGCAACCTCGGGCCGGCCGCGTCGCTGCCGGTGATGGAGGGGAAGGCGGCGCTGTTCAAGCGCTTCGGCGGGGTGGACGCGTGGCCGGTGGTGCTCGACACCCAGGACGTCGACGAGATCGTCTCGATCGTGCGCGCGATCGCGCCCGCCTACGGCGGGATCAATCTGGAGGACATCGCCGCGCCGCGCTGCTTCGAGATCGAGGCGAAGCTGCGGGACCTGCTCGACATCCCGGTCTTCCACGACGACCAGCACGGTACCGCGATCGTCGTACTCGCCGCGCTCACCAACGCGCTGCGCGTCGTGGGCAAGCGGCTCGCCGACGTCAAGGTGGTCGTCTCCGGGGCCGGAGCCGCCGGTACGGCGATCATGAAGCTGCTGCTGCGCCAGGGCGTCGGCGACATCATCGCGTACGACCGGGCGGGTGCCCTGCACCGTGGGTTGACCAACACCAACCCGGCCTGGCAGTGGCTGGCCCAGAACACCAACAAGGAGAACTACAGCGGCGACCTGCCCGGGGCGATCCGAGGTGCGGACGTCTTCATCGGGGTGAGCGCGCCGAACCTGCTCACCGGCGACGACATCGCGGCGATGGCGCCGGACTCGATCGTCTTCGCGCTGGCCAACCCCGATCCGGAGGTGGACCCCCGGGAGGCCCGCAAGTACGCGGCCGTCGTCGCCACCGGCCGTTCCGACCAGCCGAACCAGATCAACAACGTGCTCGCCTTCCCCGGCGTGTTCCGCGGCATGCTCGACGCGCACGCCGAGGAGTTCACCGAGGAGATGGCGCTCGCGGCGGCCCGGGCCATCGCGGACGTGGTGGGCGAAGACAAGATCAACCCGACGGTGATCGTGCCCAGCGTCTTCGACTCGCGGGTGGCCACCGCGGTCGCCGCCGCCGTACGTGCCGCGGCCCAGCAGCCCGCCCCGGCGCCCGCCGCCGACCCGGGTCCCGCCGACCTGCCCGAGATCGCGGCCTCCGCCGCCGCCCCGGCGGCCCCGCTCTCCGCCGGCAACTGACCCGGCTCGGCTCCGACGGGGGCCGCCGAGCATGACGTGGTTGGCGCGGATTCCGGTCCCGGGATCCGCGCCAACCTCATGATCGGCTCTGGCCGGTCTCCCGGACCGGACTCCGGTCAGCGGAGCGTGTCGCCCTCGGCGACCAGTACGGCGGGCCCGGCCAACCACGCGCTCTCGCTGTCCACGCTGATGGTGAGCCGGCCACCCGGTACGTCGACCGCGACCACGCCGGCGCCCAGCCCCGCCGCGCGCAGGACGGTCGCGGCCACCGCCACGGCACCGGAGCCACAGGAGAGCGTCTCCGCCGAACCGCGCTCGTACACCCGCATCAGCACGTGCAGGTCGGCTCCGGGAACCGGTTGGGCCGGGGCGACGAACTCGACGTTGACCCCGGCCGGGAAGACCGCCGGGTCGAATCCGGGCGCCCGGGTCAGGTCCAGCGCGGAGAGCTCCACCCCGGCCGGCACCGGGCAGACCAGGTGCGGGTTGCCGCAGTCCACGACGGTTCCGGCCAGGGTCAGCCCGTCGACGGTCGCCGTGCTCTCGCCGTACAGCCGGGGTGCGCCGAGGTCGACGGAGATCTCCCCGTCGGCGACGACCGCGAGCCCGGCGGTGGCCGGACCGACCACGGCCCGGACCACTCCGGACCGGGTGGCGATCGGCAGCCCGCCCTCGACCGGCTCGGCTAGTCCGCTGGTCAGCAGGTAGCGGGTGAAGACCCTGGTCCCGTTGCCGCACATCTCGGCGATGGAGCCGTCCGCGTTCCAGTAGTCCATGAACCACTCGGCCTCGGCCGAGTACGCCGCACCGTCCGGGTGTTTCGCCGCCCGGATCACCCGGAGTACGCCGTCCGCGCCGACGCCTCGGCGACGGTCGCAGAGCGCGGCGACCGTGGCCGGGGTGAGCGGAAGCTCGCCGTCCGGATCGGCGAGGATGACGAAGTCGTTGCCGGTGCCATGACCCTTGGTGAACTGCACCAACCCATCATTCCCGATCCGCCGCCGAATCATCCCGCGGGCCGGTACGCGCCAGCCGGCCTCAGTAGCGGCGTGCCGACCGGACCACGTCGAGGCCGGCCTCAAGCAGGTCGGGGCGGGCCGCGTCGAGCCACTGGATGCGGGGATCGCGGCGGAACCAGGTGCGCTGGCGACGAACGAACCGTCGGGTCTTGCGGACCGTCTCGGCGAGCGCCTCCGCCTCGGTCAGCTCCCCGTCGAACATGCGCAGCACCTGCTGGTAGCCGAGGGCCAGGCCGGCCGTACGCCCCTCCCGCAGCCCCTGGGTCACCAGTCCACGTACCTCGTCGACCAGCCCGGCCGCCCACATCCGGTCGACCCGGGTGGCGACCCGCTCATCCAGCGGCGTGTTGTCCCGGTCGACGCCAAGTTGCACTGATTCGTACCAGGGTTTCGGGTCCGGCAGCGCGGCCGTGAACGGCCCACCAGTGAGTTCGATCACCTCCAAGGCCCGGACGATCCGCCGCCCGTTGCCCGGCAGGATGCTCGCCGCCGCCGCCGGGTCGGCCGCATGCAGCCGGGCGTGCAGCGGCGCCGGCCCGGACTGTGCCAGTTCGGCCTCCAGCCGGGCGCGCAGATCCGGGTCGGTACCGGGAAACTCGAACTCCTCCAGCACCGCGCGGACGTAGAGACCGGAGCCGCCGACCAGCAACGGCACCCGTCCCCGGGCCAGGATGTCGTCGACGGCGCGCCGGGCCAGCCGCTGGTACTCCGCGACGCTCGCCGGCTCGGTGACGTCCCAGATGTCCAGCAGGTGGTGCGGCACCCCGGCCCGCTCCGCCACGGTCAGCTTGGCGGTGCCGATGTCCATCCCCCGGTAGAGCTGCATCGAGTCGGCGTTGACCACCTCGCCACCGAGCGCCTCGGCCAGGCCGATGCTCAGGTCCGACTTGCCGGCGGCGGTCGGCCCGACGACGGCGACCACGAGGCTCATCGCGTTCCCTCCCGCTCCCAGTTGGCCACGAAGTAGCCGACACCGTACGGCGCGGCACAGTAGGAGAGTTCGCCGGTCCACCCGGTGCCGGCGGCCGAGGCGGCGCCGGCCAGGACCTGCCAGGCCGCCCGGCCAGCCACCCGCAGGTCCGCCGAGAGCGACGGGTCCAGGCCGAGGAGAGCCTCGGAGTCCGCGCCGCCGAGGGCGGAGGCGACCCCTTCGTCGTACGCGTCCGCGCGCGGGTCGTCGTAGCCGGGCGACTTCTCCCCCCGGCAGGCCGAGCCGTCGCCCAGCACCAGCATGGCGATCCGGGGGCGGCGTCCGCTCCACTCGGCCCCGTAACCGGCGCAGTCGGCAGTGGGGGCGTCGGTGGCGACGGCGTCCAGCATCAGGGTCCGGTCACCGAGGTCGTGGCGGCTCAGCAGCCAACCACCGACGAGCAGGCTCAGTGGGGTGACCGGCGTAGCGGCCGACTGGCCGCCCTCCGACTGGCCGCCCGCCGTCAACTGACCGAGCACGAAGCCGCTCGACACTCCCCACGGAGCGAAACTGCCCGCGTACGGATAGGTGAAGCGTTCCGTCCGGGTGCCACCACCGACCACCAGCACCGCATCGGCCGTAACGGAAAGTAACCTGGTGATCGCGGCATCGACGGCGGTTCGCATCTCGTCGAGTTCGGCGGCGGCCGCACCGGCGACCTCGGGCACGATCAGCGGCGGATTCGGGCAGATGGCGGCGGCAACCAGAGACACGCCACCACCGTAGCCGGGTTCGGACCTTACACCCGCTTGCACACCGATCGGCCATGGTCAAGGACACCGTATGGTCACGGTCGACCACAGGCGCTCGACGTGGACCGGGTTGGACCTGTGACAATGCCGGGAGAAACTTCGCTGCAATATATGACTGCGCCGTGGCGGCGACCCCGGGGGATCCTTCTCTTCGGCGGCGCCGGGAGAACGAGGATGGGCACATGAGCGACTGGACGGCCTTCGGACGGGTGGACGCGGACGGCACGGTCTACGTCAAGACGGCCGAGGGCGAGCGGGTGGTCGGTTCCTGGCAGGCCGGTGCGCCGGAGGAGGGGCTGGCGCACTTCGCCCGCCGCTTCGCCGACCTGGTCACCGAGGTGGACCTGATCGAGGCGCGGCTCAACTCCGGCGCCGCCGACGCGGCACACTCGCTGGCGAGCGTACGGCGACTTCGCAGCACGCTGGGCGAGGCGCACGTGGTCGGTGACATCGACGCGCTCGCCAGCCGGCTGGAGAAGCTGGCAGGGGTTGCCGAGGAGAAGGCCGGCGAGGCCCGAGCGGCCCGCGAGACGGCCCGGACCGAGGCACTGGAGCGCAAGACGGCACTGGTGGAGGAGGCGGAGAAGCTGGCCGCCGAGTCGACCGGCTGGAAGACTGCCGGTGACCGACTCAAGGAGATCCTCGACGAGTGGAAGACGATCCGGGGGGTCGACAAGAAGACCGACGGTGAACTCTGGAAGCGGTTCGCTGCCGCACGGGACGGCTTCACCCGCCGCCGGGGCGCCCACTTCGCCACTCTGGACGCCCAGCGCAAGCAGGCGCAGGGAGCCAAGGAGGAGTTGGTCGCCGAGGCCGAGTCGCTCACCGAGTCGACCGACTGGGCGGCTACGGCGAACCGGCTCAAGGACCTGATGACGGAGTGGAAGGCTGCTCCGCGCGCCTCGAAGGAGGCGGAGCAGAAGCTGTGGGACCGGTTCCGGGCCGCACAGGACGGCTTCTTCTCCCGTCGGAGCGAGGTCTTCTCCGCCCGGGACAACGAGCAGCGCGGGAACCTGGAGCGCAAGCAGGCACTGCTGGCCGAGGCCGAGGCGCTGGACGTGGACGCCGACCCCCGGACCGCACAGGCCAAACTGCGCGAGATCCAGGGCCAGTGGCACGACGCCGGCCGGGTGCCCCGCGAGGCAGCGGCCGGTCTGGACCGCCGCATGCGGGTGATCGACGAGAAGGTTCGCCAGGCGATGGACTCGGCCTGGCGGCGTACCGAGCCGTCGGCGAACCCGCTGCTGGTGCAGATGCGTGACCAGGTGGCCGAGGCCGAGCAGCGACTGGCTCGGGCGCAGGCGTCCGGGGACGCCAAGCGGATCCGTGAGGCGGAGTCGGCGCTCGCCGCCAAGCGTCAGTTCCTCCAACTCGCCGAGCAGGCGAGCTGACCCAACGGCAGTATCGGGAAGGGCCTCCTGCCACCGTCACCGGTGGCCGGAGGCCCTTCCCCGTAGCCGGGGCCACTTCGAGGAGAAGGAAGGGCCCCTTGTTATCGGAAAACGTTGTACAAGGGGCCCTTCCTCACGCTTCTAGCGGTCGCAGGCGCTCGCGGTGGCGGTGGGGACGGCGACGGGCGCACCGAGGGTGGGCAGGCCGAGCGAGACGGCGGAGGTACGCGGAACACGTCCCGCCTCGTACGCGTCGCCGGCCCGGGTCCGACGGTGGGCCAACGGCGCCCCGTCGGCGTTGAGGTGGTGCGGCGCGGCGTACGTGGCCACGGTGTGCACGATGTCGCCGGGTCGAATCGAGCCGGCGTCGGGCCCACCGTCGAAGTGCACCAACCGGCCGTCGCGAGCCCGGCCGGACATCCGCCCGGTCCGCTCGTCCTTGCGGCCCTCGCCGACCGCGACCAGCACCTCGACCGGTTCGCCGACCAGCTTCTTGTTCTCCGCCCAGGTGATCTCCTCGACGGCGGCGATCAGCCGCTCGTACCGCTCCTGCACGACCTGCTTCGGCAACTGGCCGTCCATGGTCGCGGCCGGGGTGCCGGGACGCTTCGAGTACTGGAACGTGAACGCGGAGGAGAACCGGGCCTCGCGTACCACGTCCAGGGTGCGCTCGAAGTCGGCGTCGGTCTCGCCGGGGAAGCCCACGATGATGTCGGTGGTGATCGCCGCGTCCGGCATCGCCGCCCGGACCTTCTCGATGATCCCCAGGTAACGGTCGGACCGGTAGGACCGGCGCATGGCCTTGAGGACGTCGTCGGAGCCGGACTGCAACGGCATGTGCAGGGAGTGGCAGACGTTCGGCGTCTCGGCCATCGCCGCGATCACGTCGTCGGTGAAGTCCTTCGGGTGGGGGCTGGTGAAGCGGACCCGCTCCAGCCCTTCGATCTCACCGGTGGCGCGCAGCAGCTTGCCGAAGGCGAGCCGGTCACCGAACTCGACGCCGTACGAGTTGACGTTCTGCCCGAGCAGGGTCACCTCGAGTACGCCCTCGGCGACCAACGCGCGTACCTCGGCCAGCACGTCGCCGGGGCGGCGGTCCTTCTCCTTGCCGCGCAGGGAGGGGACGATGCAGAAGGTGCAGGTGTTGTTGCAGCCGACCGAGATCGACACCCAGCCGGCGTAGGTCGACTCGCGCCGGGTCGGCAGGGTGGACGGGAAGACGTCGAGGGATTCGAGGATCTCCACCTCGGCGCTGGAGTTGTGCCGGGCCCGCTCCAGCAGCACCGGCAGCGAGCCGATGTTGTGGGTGCCGAAGACCACGTCGACCCAGGGCGCCCTTCGGACGATCTCGCTGCGGTCCTTCTGTGCCAGGCAACCGCCGACCGCGATCTGCATGCCCGGGTGCTTGTCCTTCACCGGGCGGAGATGACCGAGATTCCCGTAGAGCCGGTTGTCGGCATTTTCGCGTACGGCGCAGGTGTTGAAGACCACCACGTCCGGATCGTCGACCTCGGCGGCGCGTACGTAACCCGCCTGCTCCAGCAGGCCGGAGATCCGCTCCGAGTCGTGCACGTTCATCTGGCAGCCGTAGGTCACGACCTTGTAGCTCTTCGACACCGTCGCAAGCCCCTCTCCCACGGCCACCAAGCGTAGCCGTCTGCCCAGTCCTGTCCGGGCCGGGTGGGCCAGCGGTGGACCGAGGCCGGGTCGACCCGTCACCGATCGCCCGTGTGCGGCCGGCGACAGCGCCGGCTCGGTGGCAGAGTAGGCGCCGAAGCGGCGGTCGTCGACTGGCTGCCAGCGCCCGGACCAGGAGGAATCATGTGCCGCAGCATCAAGACCCTTCGTGAGCCGTACGCCGAGGAGGTGACGCCGGCCGATGTCGAGGCAGCCGCGTTGCAGTACGTACGGAAGATCTCCGGATTCCGTACGCCGGCGGCGCACAACGCGGCGGCCTTCCACGCTGCGGTCGCCGCGGTGGCGGAGGCAACCCAGACCCTGCTGGACCAGCTCGTGGTCCGTGGCGGTGGCCCAGCTACGGCGGCAACCGGAGCTTCCGGCGCGGTCGGCGACAGCCATGCCGAGACTGTCCCGGCTGCCGGCTGACCCGCAACCCACTTCGTGCCACGGGCGGCGACCGCCCCTGGCTCGCACCTGACCCGGCCGGCGACCGGTCCGTGGCCCAGCGGGCACCACGCGGGCGTCGGCCCCACCGGTGAACGCGCCCCGGCGCGACCCGGTGACATGCTCTCCCCCGCCCGCGTGACCGCCCGCTTGGCGGCCGGTCAGGCCGCGGCGAGCGCCGGCACGACGGAGTCCGGCGCCCACTGCGACTGGTGACACTGCGACCAGGCCCGGCACCGAGGGCTGTGCGTGCTGCACAGGCGCAGGTTGCTCAGGACGTCCCCGTCGTCGTCCTCACGCACGTCGAGATGCACCGGACGGATGGTGCCGTCCGATCCGACCAGCAGGTGCCGGCCGGGGTCGAGTGTGTCGTCCACGAAGAGACACGGCCGGCCGAGCCGTCGGGCGAACGCCGCGATCGCCGCGACCTCGGACACCCCGTCCGGAATCCCGTAACAGTCCACCGAGGTGGGGAAGTCGCCGGGCCTGAGCCAGACGTCGCACACCACCGCGTCGAGTGGCAACCGGGCCGGATCGGCCGCGCCCATCGACACCACCGCCAGGCCGAGTACGTCGGCAAGTGCGGTACTGACCTCCGCGACCGTCATACGGTCGTCGATCTTCCAATTCCACAGCTCGGTCACGCCGCCTCCTCGCTGTGCGCAGCCACGGCCGCAGCAACGGCCCCTACTGACGATGGTGACCGGCAGCCGAGGCCGCATGTGGCTAAGTTACCGGTCTGTGACCATATCTGCCGAAATCCGCCTATCCCACTACCATCCGTAATCGAGTGGTGACACTCTACCGCTCCGAAATGTGCCCCGCACTCACTTAGCGTATTCCAGTGGTGGCAGTAGGTTTTCCGACACCAGGTCGTGTCACCCGGCCCGGTTGACCAGGGCCACGCGGATCGACGTACCCGAATCAAGGGACACGAGGTCTGGGCCTCCCCGGAGGGGCCAGACCACGGTGCACGGGGGACACTTCCTGGCCAGAGTGATCCTTTTAATTGACAAGACGGAAGCGCGTTGACGACCCGAAGCGCGTCCACCCGCACCCGCGACCTGGGTTCGCGACTGTTTCCGCAGCCCACGCCCGGTACGCCCGCTGTCGCAAGCGGACCGAGCGCGCCCACCGGCAGCTCCACGGGTCCAGATCGTGTTACCGCCCCGTGACCAGATCGTTTGCGTCGCCGCACGTCAAGTCCCCTACAGTTGCGTAACCAAAGCAGACTGGGGCTCACAGTTGGGGCTACAGACCAGACAGGTGGGGGCATGACCGCGGCGACCGACCAACCGCTCATCAAACTTGACGGGGTCAACAAATGGTTCGGCCCGCTTCATGTGCTGCACGACGTGGATCTCTCGGTCAGTCGCGGCGAGGTGGTCGTCGTGATTGGTCCGTCCGGCTCCGGTAAGTCGACGCTCTGCCGGGCGATCAACCGCTTGGAGCCGATCAACTCGGGCACCATCACCTTCGACGGTGAGCCGTTGCCGGCCGAGGGTAAGGCCCTGGCCCGGCTGCGCAGCGAGGTCGGCATGGTGTTCCAGTCGTTCAACCTCTTCGCGCACAAGACGATCCTGGAGAACGTCACGCTCGGCCCGGTGAAGGTACGCAAGGAGAAGCCGGCCGCCGCACGGGAGCGCGCTCTGGCGCTGCTGGATCGGGTGGGTATCGCGAACCAGGCCGACAAGTACCCCGCGCAGCTCTCCGGCGGACAGCAGCAGCGGGTGGCGATCGCACGGGCCCTGGCGATGCAGCCCAAGGCGATGCTCTTCGACGAACCGACGAGCGCGCTCGACCCGGAGATGGTCGGCGAGGTGCTGGACGTGATGACGTCACTCGCCCGGGACGGGATGACGATGGTCGTGGTGACCCACGAGATGGGCTTCGCCCGCCACGCCGCCAACCGGGTCATCTTCATGGCCGACGGGCAGCTCGTCGAGGACGCTCCCCCGGCCGAGTTCTTCGCCAATCCTCGCAGCGAGCGGGCCAAGGACTTCCTGTCCAAGATCCTGACCCACTAGGTGTCCACTGTGGGGCGCGTCGGACCCGGCGGGCTCCGTCGTCGAAGAAGGAGAAACGAAAGATGCGTATCAAGCGTATGGCGGCGCTCGCCGCCGTCGCCGCCCTGTCGGTGAGCCTCGCCGCCTGTGGCGGGGAGGACGGCGCGGGTAGCGGCACCAATGACGGTGCTGCCAAGTCGTTCGCTGCCGGCAGCACGATGGAGAAGCTCAACAAGGCGCAGAAGCTCACCGTCGGCACCAAGTTCGACCAGCCGGGCTTCGGTCTGAAGGGCCTCTCGGGCAAGCCCGAGGGCTTCGACGTCGAGATCGCGAAGCTCATCGCCACCGAGCTCGGCATCCCGACCGACAAGATCGAATACGTCGAGGCGCCGTCCAAGGTACGCGAGGACGTGATCGTCAACAGCAACGTCGACCTGGTCGCCGCCACGTACACGATCAACGACAAGCGCAAGGAGCGGATCGCGTTCGCCGGCCCGTACTACGAGGCCGGGCAGAACATCATGGTCCGCAAGAACGAGACCGCGATCACCGGCCCGGACTCGTTCGCCGACGGCACCAAGAAGGTCTGCTCGGTCACCGGCTCGACCCCGGCCGAAGAGATCAAGAAGCACGTCAAGGACGTCGTGAGCCAGGTCGTCCTCTTCGACACCTACGACAAGTGCCGGGACGCCCTCAAGGGCTCCCAGGTCGACGCGGTCACCACCGACAACGTGATCCTGCTCGGCTACATCGCCAAGGACGAGGCGTCGTTCAAGATGGCCGGCAACAACTTCACCAAGGAGCCGTACGGCATCGGCGTGAAGAAGGAAGACACCGACTTCCGCAACTTCGTGAACGACGTACTCGAAAAGATCTTCGCGGACGGCCGTTGGAAGAAGGCCTGGGATGACACCGCCGGCAAGTTCGGCGCCACCCTCGGCACCGCCCCCACGCTGAACCGCTACTGAGACACCTGACGGATCTGGAGAGTGGGCGGGAAGGCAAACACGTGGATGTACTGATCGACAATTTCGACGTGTTCGCGGGTGGCTTCTGGGTCACCCTCCAGATCTGTCTCCTCGCCGCGATCGGCGCCCTGATCCTGGGCGCCGTCGTGGCGGTCTTCCGAATCTCGCCGGTGCCGCCGCTGCGCGCGGTCGGCACCGCGTACGTGACGGTCTTCCGAAACCTGCCGCTGACCGTGGTCATGTTCTTCTCCGCATTCGGTCTGCCCGCACTCGGCTCGAACGCGGACTTCCTGCGCATCCCCGTCCTCGACTCGCTGTTCACGCGGCTCGGCACGGACCTGCCGTACTTCCGCTTCGCGCTCATCGCTCTCGTCCTCTACACGGCGGCGTTCGTCTGCGAGGCGCTGCGTTCCGGGGTCAACGCGGTCTCGGCGGGTCAGGCCGAGGCCGCCCGGTCGCTGGGGCTGACCTTCAGCCAGAACCTGCGCCACGTGGTGCTGCCCCAGGCGTGGAAGGCCGCGACGGTGCCGCTCGGCTCGGTCATCATCGCCATGATCAAGAACTCGGCACTGGCCGGCTTCTTCGGGGTGGTCGGCGACCTCGCCCAGTCCGCCGACCAGCTCACCTCCGCCGAGGGCTACGCGTTCATCCCCGTCGCCATCGGCATCTCGATCGGATACCTCATCATGACCGTCCCCCTCGGCGCCCTTCTCGACCGGCTGGAGAAGCGTCAGGCGGTGGCCCGATGAGCGGCCAGACGAGCGTCCTCTACGACATCCCGGGTCCCCGGCAGCGAAGGATCACCTGGATCAGCAGCATCGCGGTCGGCATCGCGCTGCTGCTCGCCGCCTACTTCCTGATCTACCGGCCGCTGGACGAGAAGGGCCAGCTGTCGATGGAACTCTGGGGTCCGCTGATCGACCCCGGCAACGAGAACTTCAGCCAGGTCTGGGACCGGCTCGGCTTCGGCTTCCGCCAGACCCTGGTCGCCGCCGCGCTCTCGATCCTCTCCTCGCTCGTGCTCGGCACGCTCCTGGCGATCCTGCGGATCCAGCTCAAGAGCCTGGCGCGCCGAAGGTTCACCGGTCTCAGCACGCCGCTGTCGTACCTGCTGCGTGGGCTGAGCACCCTGCTCGCCGCCATCACCCGGGTCTGCGTCGAGGTGTTCCGGGGGCTCCCGGTGGTCATCACCATCTTCTTCGTCGCGCGCGGTCTGCCGGAGTTCGGCGTCAGCTTCGACACCCTCTGGTACCTCGTCATCGGCCTCACCATCTACAACATGGTGGTGATCGCGGAGATCCTCCGCTCCGGGATGGAGGGCCTGCCGGGCGGTCAGGCAGAGGCAGCCGCCGCGATCGGCCTGTCACCGCTGCAGACCACCCGGATGATCCTGCTGCCGCAGGCGTTCCGCGTCATGCTGCCGGCGCTGATCAGCCAGCTCGTGGTGGTCCTCAAGGACACGTCCCTGGGCTTCATCATCGCCTACGAGGACACCCTCAACATCGCCAAGCAGATCATCGGCGTACTGAGCAATCCGATCCAGACCTATGTGATCATCGCGGTGATGTTCATCGTGGTGAACTACTCGCTGTCCAAGCTGGCCCAGTACGTCCAGCACCGGCTGGCGCGTGGCCGGAAGACGGCCAACACCCCCGCGCAGAACCCGCCGGCCACCGCCCTGATCGCCCAGGCGAGCGCGGGCGGCGGCCCGGCCTAGGGGCCAGCAGGGAGCCCCCCCGGGGCAGTAGGAGACGTTCCGGTTCGACAGAGCGTCCCCGCCAGGAAAGCAGCAATGCGATCCCGGCGGGGACGTTTTCCGTACTGCCTACGGAGTCCCTACGAGTATCGGGCAAGGGGCGCAGGAGCAGAGCCGGAGCGCCCGGCCCCGGCCTCGGTCAACGGGCGATCTCGGTGACCCGGGACTCGCGTACGACGGTGACCCGGATCTGACCCGGGTAGGTCAGCTCCTCCTCGATCTGCTTCGCCACGTCCCGGGCCAGCACGGCCGCGCCGATGTCGTCGACGTCGTCCGGCTTCACCATCACCCGGATCTCCCGGCCCGCCTGCATCGCGAAGACCTTCTCCACACCCGACTTACCGCCGGCGATCTCCTCGATCCGTTCGAGCCGCTTGACGTACGCCTCCAGGCTCTCCCTGCGGGCGCCCGGCCGACCACCGGAACAGGCGTCCGACGCCTGGGTGAGAACCGCCTCGATGGTCTGCGGCTGCACCTCGTTGTGGTGCGCCTCGATCGCGTGCACGACCTCCTCCGACTCCCCGTACTTACGGGCCAGGTCGGCGCCGATCAGCGCGTGGCTTCCCTCCACCTCATGGGTGAGCGCCTTGCCGATGTCGTGCAGGAACGCGCAACGCTTGATGGTGGGCGCGTCCAGGCGCAGCTCAGCGGCCATGATGCCGGCGATGTGCGCGGTCTCGACGAGGTGCTTGAGCACGTTCTGCCCGTACGACGTCCGATAACGCAACCGGCCGAGCAGGGTGACGAGTTCCGGGTGGATCTCGGTGATCCCGACTTCGACCAGCGCGTCCTCGGCGGCCCGCTGGCAGAGCCGCTCCACCTCGTGCCGGGCGGTCTCGAAGACCTCCTCGATCCGGTGCGGGTGGATCCGGCCGTCCAGCACCAGTTTCTCCAGGGTGAGGCGGCCGATCTCCCGGCGTACCGGGTCGAAGCAGGAGAGCAGGACCGCCTCGGGGGTGTCGTCGATGATCAGGTTGACTCCGGTGACGGACTCGAAGGCGCGGATGTTGCGCCCCTCCCGCCCGATGATCCGACCCTTCATCTCGTCGCCCGGCAGGTGCAACACACTGACCACACTCTCCGCGGTCTGCTCGCTGGCGACCCGCTGGATGGCGTCGACGACGATGTGCCGGGCCCGCTGGTCGGCGGTGTTACGCGCGTCGGCCTCGATGTCCCGAATCAGGATCGCCGCCTCGCGCTTGGCCTGTCCCTCGATCGATTCGACCAGCTCACCCCGGGCGGCGTCGGCGGTGAGCCCCGCGATCCGCTCCATCTCCCGGCGACGTTGCTCCTCCGCCTCGGCGAGCGCCGCCTCCCGGACGGTCAGTGCGCCCTCCCGACCGGTCAGTTCGCCGGCGGCGGTGGTGAGTCGGCGCTCCCGCTCGGCCAGCCGCTCGACCTCCTCGGTGTGCAACCGCTCGCGCTCGTCCATCCGCTGAGCCCGCCGCTCGACCTCGACGGCCTGTTCCTTGGTGGTGGCCGCCAGCGAGGCGATCTCCCGCTCACCGCTGCGCCGCGCCGCGGTCCGCACCTGCTCGGCGTCGGCCTCCGCCTGACGGTGCGCCCGGTCGAGCACGGTGTCCGCCTCGACCCGGGCCGCGTCCAGGACCCGACGTGCCTCGGCCCGCGCGGCGCTCGCCTCGGCCTTGGCGGCGGCGGCCTCGGCCCGGGCCGCGGCGGCCGCCGACTTGGCCGCGTCGACCGTCGAGTACGCCTCGTCGGCCGCCAGTCGCAGCGCCGCCAGCGACTGCTCCTGACGGTCCTTCTCGGCGACGAAAGCAGGGTCGTCGGTGGTTGGACCGGCCCCCATGACGCCGAGCCGGCGCAGCGCCCGTGCGCCCAGGACCAGTCCGGTCAGCACCAGGGCGGCGAGCACCGCGATCGCGGCGAGCAGTCCCCACTCAAGCGCGCTCATGCCGACGCCTCACAGCGACTCAACCCGATGTCCCCGCGCCCGGTCATGGCCGCCTCCCCTCACCGTCCCGGCGCCGGAGGGTCGCCCTCCTGGTCACGCGCCCTACGGCTGTTGAGACGCCCGACCGAGGCGGCTGGCCGAGGATAGGCTCCATCGGCGGTGTGTTGGGGTACACCGCCGAGGGCCGAAAACCGTGTGCGCCGTTACCGGACCGGCCTGTCCGGCAACGGCCTATCTGGCCTCTGAACTGGCCAAAGTGATGCCGTACTGTTACGCGATCTATGTTGTGCGTTTAGCCTGCAATGGTCGGGCAGTCTCACCTGTAACGCGAGGCTAGGTCGCGAGGTGCCCTTCGGTCAAGGACTCATGATCCAGCATGAGTCGGACGTACGGCACACGGATGCCTACCCGCAGCTCATAAAGGGTCGGGCATACCCGGACGAGCCAGGCCACCGGGTGCTCCGGCCGTCAACCCGGCGGGTCCTCCGCGCGGGCACTGCGGTCCAGTTCGGACTCGGCGTCGGCCAACGCGTCCGGGTCGATGTACTCGGCGAACTCGGCCGCCTCCGCGCTCTGCGCGGCAAGAGCGTCCTTCACCGCCCGGATCGCCACCCCCGGCGGATAGCCCTTACGGGCGAGCATGCCCACCAGGCGCCGGAACACCGCCTCCGGCGTGCCCCGGGCAGTGCGCAGTTTCCGCTCCACCAACGCGCGGGCGGTCTCCTCCTCGGTCGTCTCGTCCAACTCGCCGAGCGCCTCGGAGGCGATGTCACGGTCGACACCGCGCTGGCGCAACTCGTTGGCGAGAGCCCGGCGGGCCAGCCCTCTCCCCTGATGGCGGCTGGTGACCCAGGCACGGGCGAAGGCGGCGTCGTCGATGATGCCGACCTCGTCGTAGCGGTCGAGCACCTGGTGGGCGATCTCCTCACTGATCCCCCGCCGGCTCAGCGCGCCGGCCAACTCCGCCCGGGTGCGCGGGCGCACGGCGAGCTGGCGCAAACAGATCTCCCGGGCCAGTTCCGCCTCGTCGCGGGGCGGAACCGGGGCGGCGTCGTCCCGGCCCCGACCACGCCGACGACCACCGCTCTCCGGCTGCTCGGAGCCGCTGCCGGGCCCACCGGCACCGGGCAGGTCGGAGGCGGACGCCAGCGTGCTGCCGTCGGGCCACCCCTGCTCGTCCTCGGACCAGCCGTTCGGGTCGGGAGCGAGCAGATCGCCGCCGCTCCCGGTCGGATCGGCGTTCGCGGTACGGCCCCGCCGCGAACGCCCCACAGTGCTACCCCCCGATCGGGGTGGTGCGGCATCCCAGCCGCGCCCCGACCGGGCACCACGTCGTCCCGCCACAATGAGGAGAAAGGATCAGCGGTCGGTCAGAAGTCCACCGGCGGCAGCTCCGGCCCGCCGGCGGCGTCACTCTGACTGACACCGACGCCGAGCTTCTCCAGGATCTTCTTCTCGATCTCGGCGGCCACGTCCGGGTTCTCCTTGAGGAACTCCCGGGCCTTCTCCTTGCCCTGGCCGAGCTGGTCACCGTCGTACGTGTACCAGGCGCCGGACTTACGGATGATCGACTGCTCCACCCCGACGTCGATCAGCGAACCCTCGCGGGAGATGCCCTTGCCGTACATGATGTCGAACTCGGCCTGCTTGAACGGCGCGGCGACCTTGTTCTTCACCACCTTGACCCTGGTCCGGTTACCGACCACGTCGGTGCCGTCCTTGAGGCTCTCGATCCGGCGCACGTCGAGCCGGACCGACGCGTAGAACTTCAGCGCCCGACCACCGGTGGTGGTCTCCGGGCTGCCGAACATGACGCCGATCTTCTCCCGGAGCTGGTTGATGAAGATCGCGGTGGTGCCGGTGTTGTTGAGAACACCGGTGATCTTCCGCAGCGCCTGGCTCATCAACCGGGCCTGGAGGCCGACGTGGCTGTCGCCCATCTCGCCCTCGATCTCGGCCCGCGGCACGAGTGCGGCCACCGAGTCGATCACGATGATGTCGAGCGCGCCGGAGCGGATCAGCATGTCCGCGATCTCCAGCGCCTGCTCACCGGTGTCCGGCTGGGAGACCAGCATCGCGTCCGTGTCGACCCCGAGCGCCTTGGCGTATTCCGGGTCGAGCGCGTGCTCGGCGTCGATGAAGGCGGCGATGCCGCCGGCCCGCTGCGCGCTGGCCACCGCGTGCAGCGCCACGGTGGTCTTACCGCTGCTCTCCGGTCCGTAGATCTCGATCACCCGGCCCCGGGGCAGACCCCCGACACCGAGTGCCACGTCGAGCGCGATCGAGCCGGTCGGGATGACCGCGGTCTGTACGACCGGCCGCTCGCCAAGTCGCATCACCGAGCCCTTGCCGAACTGCTTGTCGATCTGAGCGAGAGCAAGGTCTAGTGCCTTCTCCCGGTCAGGTCCTGGCGCCATGGTTGCCACCCCTGCCTTCGCCGGCGTCTTTGCTGAACTTTTCGTCACGCGGACACGCTAGGCGCTAGGTCCGACAGAAAACAGCCGACCGGCCGTGAGCTGTGGACGAGCACCCCAGCTGTGGACAATAGCCGAACATGTGTACGACAGCATGCACGACACGCCGCATTGGCATAACGGCAGCTCAGCGTAGTCGGGCCGGCACTCGATCGGGGTACGCGGCGACCACCGCGCGCCACACGACCACCGTCTCCTCGCCCTCGGCGAGCGCCTGCCGAACCGTTCGGCCGCCCAACTGGGACAGCACCTGATCAGCGGCGATGCTGGTCGCGTACGCCCGGCCGAACACCTGCTCCAGACGCTCCCAGAAGTCTGTCAGCCGCACCGGTCCAACCCCCTCGCGTCCAGGCCCGGCTCCACCGCCGGCACCACCGCGCCACCATCGGACGCGGTCGCCAACGCTAGCGCCATCGGCACCGTCACCGCGAACGGACGCGGCGACGACGACCAGGCCCCGCCCGGATGCCCCGGACCGGCCGGCGTACGTCAGGCGGCCAACGCCCGGGCGACCACGGTCAGGTCGGCGACCAGACCGGCGTACGCCTCCTCCCGGTCGTCGGCGCGCAGCACGGCCGACGGGTGGATGGTGGCCAGCAGCCGGGTGGGTTCCACCGGCCCGACCCGGCCGTTCGCGGCGGCCGGCGGCCGGGTGAAGTCGGCCGGGCGCTGGGCCGACTCGGGCCACGGCAGCAGCACCCCGCGCTCCCTGGTCACCCGGAACGACGGGCCGAGCAGTGCCTTCGCCGCGATCGCCCCGAGCACCACGATCACCCGTGGGCGCAGCAGGGCGAACTCGGCGACCAACCAGGGCCGGCAGGCGACGATGTGCACCTGGTCCGGGGTCTGGTGCAGCCGCCGTTTACCCCGCACCGTGTGCCGAAAGTGCTTCACCGCGTTGCTGAGGTAGAGCTGGCGCGGCTCCAGTCCGGCGTCGTCGACCGCCCGACGCAGCACCTTCCCGGCCGGGCCGACGAACGGCACCCCCTCCCGGTCCTCGACGTCGCCGGGCTGCTCGCCGATCATCACCACCGGAGCGCGTGCGGCACCCCGACCGAAGACCGTCTGGGTGGTGTCGGCGTACAGCTCGCAGCCCCGACAGGAGGCGGCGGCCTCGCGCAGTGCGGTCAGGCTGCGTACGCCGGGCGGGACGAACTCCTGTGCGCCGGGGGCGGTCCGGGTCTGCGCCATGGGTGCTCTCCTACCCCGTTGCGCCGCAGTCACGCCCACATCCGCCTCGCCGTCCCCCACCGGCCGACCGGACCGCCGCCCGGTCCCCCGCTCACCGATCCCCCGCTCACCGATCCCCCGCTCACTGGTCCCGACGCCCGCCGGTCACCGGCACGACCGCGCCTCAGGCGCCGAAGGGGGACGGTGCGTCGACGGCGGTCGCCCGCAGCAGCGCGTCGGCGAGCGGCTCGATGTCGTCGTCGGTGAGCGGGCTGATGGTGATCCTGACGGCCGGTCCGGTGCCGAGCCGGTAGAGCGCACCGGGAGCGACCGCGTACCCGGCGTCCCGGAGCCCGGCGACCGCGCGGGTCTCGTCCGGCACCGGCAACCAGACGTTGATTCCGGTCTCGCCGTGGCTGGTCACGCCGCGCCGCGCCAGCGCCGCCCGGAGTGCCTGGCGGCGGCGCTGGTAGCTCTCCCCCGCAGCCCGCACCTGGGCGTCCACCGCCGGGTCCCGCCAGAGCCGGATCGCGAGCCGTTGCAGCAGGGTGGAGACCCAGCCCGCACCGACCCGCATTCGGCCGGCCACCCGGGCGACGGTTGCCTCGTCCCCGGCGAGCACGGCCAGGCGCAGGTCCGGGCCGTACGGCTTGCTGACCGACCGGACGAAGGCCCAACTCCGGGTCGTCGCGGCGAGGCTGTGCAGTGGCACCTGGGCGAGTTCGGCGGCGTGGTCGTCTTCGACCAGCAGCAGGTCGGGCCGGGTCCGGAGCAGTTCGCGCAGTTCCGTCGCCCGGTCGGCGGTGACGGTCGCACCGGTCGGGTTCTGCGCCCGGCTGGTGACCACGAGGGCGCGTACGCCGACGGCGAGCGCGGCCCGTACGCCGTGCGGGGTGGGTCCGTGGTCGTCGACCGGCACCCCGACCGGTCGCAGCCCCAGCGCGGCGACCAGGTCGAGCAGGTTGGCCCAGCCGGGATCCTCGACCCCGACCGGGTCGCCGGGACGTAGGTGGGCGGTGAGCAGCCGCTCGATCCCGTCGAGGGCCCCGTTGGTCGCGGTGACCGCGTCCGTCGGCACGCCGTCGGCCGCGAGTCGCCGGCTGGCGAGCCGGACCAACTCGGGCAGCACGCCCGCGTCGGCGTAGCCGATCGGGTCGCCGGTGGTGGCGGCGAGGTCGGCGAGGTGCGGGCCGAGTGAGGGGAGCAGCCGGTGGTCGGGTTCGCCGGTGGAGAGGTCAAGTGCGCCGGCTGCGGGTGGCACCCGCAGCGCCGAGCGGGCTGCGGCGACTGGTGGGCGGTGCCGTATCCGGGTGCCGTGCCGTCCGGCGGTCTCCACCAGTCCGCGCTGGCGCAGCGCCTGGTACGCCTTGGCCACGGTGGCCGGGCTGACGGCGAGGCGTTCGGCGAGAGCCCGCACCGACGGCAGGACGGCGCCCGGGGGGAGCGCGCCGGTGCGTACGCCGGTTTCCACGCTGGCTGAAATCTCGGCTGCCGTACCACCCTCGACCTGATAATGTGCTGCCACAGTTAGCAGATTGTACTAGAACAATGGGGGAGGCGCCAGGTGTACCAGCAGACGGAACGGACCACCGCCAGCCGAGGCCGAAACCGGATGGACTATCAGCGGGCCGCCGCGCACGAGATCCTGGACGAGGCGTACCACTGCGCACTGGCCTTCACCGTGGACGGCGAACCCCGGGTGCTGCCGACCCTGCACGTCCGCGTCGACGAGACGGTCTACCTGCACGGCTCCACCGGCAGCCGGCCACTGCTCGCCGCCCGGGGACCGGACGGGCTCCCGGTCTGCCTCAGCGTCACGCTGCTGGACGGACTGGTCTACGGCCGCTCCCAGTTCCACCACAGCGCCAACTACCGCTCGGTCATCGCGCACGGCACCGCACACCTGGTCACCGACGAGGCGGAGAAGCGGGCCGCGATGACGGCGCTGGTCGAGAAGGTGGGCCGGGGCCGGGCGGCGCAGAGCCGACCTCCGACCCGGAAAGAACTCGCCGAGACCGCGGTGCTCGCCCTGCCGCTGCGCGAGGTCTCGGTCCGGGCCCGGGTCGGCCCGGTGGTCGACGAACCCGAGGACTACGCCCTGCCGTACTGGGCCGGGGTGGTGCCGCTGCGGATGGTGTCCGGCCCACCCGAGCCGGACACGGGAGTCAGCGCCCCGATCCCCGACTACCTGCGCCCTCCCCGTTCGCCCTGGCACACCCCGACCATCATGACCGGCGCACACGTCCGGCTGGAACCGCTCGACCCGGCCCACACGGACGAGCTCCACGCGGCCACCGACGACGAAGAGGTCTGGCGCCACCTCGCACACCCACGCCCCCGACACCGCGACGAACTGGCCGCGATCGTCGCGGAAGCGCTCCGCGCCCACCACACCGGCCAGCGGGTGCCGTGGGTGCAGCGCTGCGCCCGGACCGGCGCGATCGTCGGCAGCACCTCCTACTACGAGATCGACGAGGCCCGCCGGACGGTCGCGATCGGGCACACCTTCCTGGGCCGGGCGCACTGGCGTACCGGGATCAACACCGAGGCCAAGCTGCTGCTGCTCACCCGCGCCTTCGAGGAACTGGGAGCGGAACGGGTCGCCTGGCACACCGACATCCGCAACGCCCGCTCCCAGCAGGCGATCGCACGACTCGGCGCCCAGCGCGAAGGGGTGCTGCGGCGCCACCGGCAACGGCCCGACGGCTCGTGGCGGGACACCGTGCTCTATGCGATGACCGCCGACGAGTGGCCGAAGGCACAGATCACGCTCCAGGAAATGCTTCGCCGGAAAGCACCGGAGGCGCGATGATGGCGCCCGTGCTGGGGATCACCGACATCTGGACGTACGTGCTGGGCACCGTCGCCATCGTGCTGCTGCCCGGGCCGAACTCGCTCTTCGTGCTCTCCACCGCCGCCAAAAGCGGCGTACGGGTCGGCTACCAGGCGGCGACGGGGGTGTTCCTCGGCGACACCGTGCTGATGGTGCTCTCCGCCGCCGGTGTGGCCTCGCTGCTCCAGGCGTACCCACCGATCTTCATGGTGATCAAGTACGGCGGTGCCGCGTACCTCGGTTATGTCGGGTTGACCATGCTGCGCGGCGCGTGGCGGCGCTGGCGGTCCCGCAACGACCCGTCGGCGCCCCGGCTGATCGACGCGGCCGAACCGACCGCGGCCCGCAGCCCGTTCCGGCGGGCCGCCGTGATCAGCCTGCTCAACCCGAAGGCGATCCTCTTCTTCATCTCGTTCTTCATCCAGTTCGTCGACCCGACCTACTCCTACCCGGCGTTGTCGTTCCTGGTGCTCGGGCTGATCGCGCAGGTCGCCAGCGTGCTCTACCTGACCGTGCTGATCCTCACCGGCACCTACCTGGCGGCCCAGTTCCGCAGGCGGCGGCGATTGGCGGCGGCGGTGACCAGCGGCGTCGGGGTGCTCTTCCTCGGCTTCGGCCTGAAACTCGCCACCGCCAGCGCGGGCTGAACCACCGCCAGCGCGGGCTGAGTCCGCACGGGCAGGCTGAGTCCGCACGGGCAGGCTGAGTCCGCACGGGCAGGCTGGGTCCGCGCGGCGGCCTGCGAGGGTGGGTCAGATGCCGCTCCCGCCGCCGGCGGTGCCGGAGATGCCCTCGCCCTCCGGCGGAAGGTCCGGCGGCCGGGAAGTGTCGACCGACTCGGGTAGCGGCGGGCCATCCTTGGCTCCAGAGCGGACCGCGGCGTGTCGGGCCGCTGCGTGCCGGACCCAACTGTCCACCACCCTGACCCAGTTGAGCTGGTCCACGTCGGCGTGCCGGACCCGGAACCGGGTCACGCTCACATGGCTCGCCCCGGCAAGCGCGAGCCGGCGGTCCAGGACGAATACCACCTGCAATTCCTCGGCGCCGGCCAGGAAGGTCAGTTCGATCTCGGAGAACGGACCACCGTAGAGCGGTGCCGCCCAGTAGCCGATCTTCTGGTGGAACGGCAGGGTCTGCTCGACCCCGGGCAGGTTCCCCTGCTGCAACCCGACCTGACGCAGCGTGAAACCCAGTTCACCGAACATCTCCAGGATGCGCTCCTGGGCCGGCAGCGGATGGACGAAGATCCGGCTCAGCCCGCCCCGGTCCAGGCACCGGCCGAGGGCCACCTCCGTCCGCAGATCCATCGGCAGGTTGAGCCGGGGACGGCCGTCGACCACGGTGACCGGCAGTTCCCAGGGCATGGGTACGGCGAAGGTGACCGCCCGGCACTCCCCCGGTGCCAGCACCACCGCCCCGGCAACCGGCACCCGACCGAACTCCACGTCGACGTAACCGTCGCCGCCGTCGGCCGGTTCGACCCGGGTCACCAGGCCGAGCACCACGTGGTCGACCGGCACCGCCTCGCTGCCGCCGACGATGGTGACCTGTCCCGACAGGAGCAGCCCGGGACGGGTGCTCGGATTGGTCAGCACGGTACGGACGGCGAACCCCGCATCCGGTGGCACATCCCCGATCCTCCCCCAGCGGGTAAGGAAGGGCCCCTTGTTATCGGATTCCGATGTACAAGGGGCCCTTCCTAACGCCGTGCCGGGCGAGCGGGGTCAGCCGGAGCCGGTCAGCGGAGTCGGCGGCCTCGGGGGACCGGATCGGTCTCGTCGTCGAACTCCCCGATGACCTCCTCCAGGAGGTCCTCCAGAGCCACGAAGCCGACCGGCCGACCCACCCCGGCCCGATCGGTGACCAACGCCAGTTGCGCCTGGCGGGCCCGCATGGCGGCCACCGCCTCGGTCACCGTCGCGGTGGCGGCGAGGCTGAACACCGGCGTCATCAGCTCCCCCGCCGTCGCCGGCCGGCCGGCCGTGGTGGCCCGTACCGCCTCGCGGACGTGCACCATTCCGGCCACCACACCCGGCCGGTCCAGTACGGCCAGCCGGGACCGGCCACTGTCCCGGCTCACCGCCTCGATCCGGTCCGCGCTGTCGTCCCGGCGTACCGAGACGATCCGGTCGACCGGCTCCATCACGTCGGCCACCGTGGTGCCCTGCAACTCCAGCATGCTGGTGAGCAGTTGCTGCTGGTCGGCGGCGAGCAGCCCGTGCTCGGCCGACTGTTCCAGCAGCATCCGCAGTTCCTCCGGCCCGTGCACCTGGGCCAACTGGTCCTGCGGCCGTACCTTCGCCAGCCGCAGAGTCGCGTTGGCGAGCCCGTTCAGCGCGGTGAGCACCGGGCGGGCCACCCGGGCGAAGCCCCGGAACGGCAGCGCCAGCAGCACCGCC
The DNA here is from genome assembly GCF_044458865.1 of Micromonospora sp. NPDC050417. Lineage (NCBI taxonomy): Bacteria > Bacillati > Actinomycetota > Actinomycetes > Micromonosporales > Micromonosporaceae > Micromonospora > Micromonospora sp. NPDC050417. Next base: position 162,389 of record NZ_JBITIH010000006.1, on the reverse strand, counting down.
GAGCGCTCGGCATCGGTGATCGCCCACGACTTCGGCGCCATCTCACCGACGACCAGGTGCAGGAACGTGACCAGCAGCAGCGCGAAGAGCAGGGCGATCACGTGACTCGGCGCCTCGGGCAGACCGACCGCGCCGAGCACCGGGCTGACCAGGTGTTCGATCGCGGGTTCGGCGAGCGCACCGAGTCCCAGCGTGCAGACGGTGATGCCGAGCTGTGCCCCGGCGAGCATCAGGCCCAGTTCGCGTACCCCGTCCAGGGCCGCCTTGGCGGCGCGGCCACCGGAGGCGGCGGCCTGTTCCAGTCGGTAGCGCTTGCTCGCGACCAGCGCGAACTCGGCCGCCACGAAGAAGCCGTTCAGCGCGAGCAACAGGATGGAGATGAGCAGTGCCCAGGTCGTACTCATGCCTTCACCTCGGGCTGCTCGGACCCGGCGCCGAGCGCGCCGACCACCGCCAGGCGGACCGAGTCGGCGACGTGCCGGTCGACCGCGAGCACCTCGACCAGTGCCTTGGGCTGCTGCGGACGCGGGTGGTCGGACTCGGCCGACAGGTTGATCTCCAGCCGGTCACCGACCTCCGGCACCCGACCCAGCTCCCGCATCACCAACCCGGAGAGGGTGTCGTATTCGGGGGCCTCGGGCAGGGCGATGCCAGTGCTGTCGGCGACCTCGTCGATCCGCCAACGGGCGGGCACCACCCAGGAGCCGTCCGGCTGCCGGGTGGGGGTCGGCTCGGGCGGGTCGTCCTCGTCCCGGATCGGCCCGACCAGCTCCTCGGCGATGTCCTCCAGCGTGATCACGCCGGCGAAGCCGCCGTACTCGTCGACCACGCAGGCGAGCTGGCGGTGCCCGGACCGGAGCCGGTCCAGCACCGTCGGCAGCGGCAGCGTGGTGGGGACCAACAACGGGGGTACGGCGACCTCGGCGACCGTGGTGGTGGCCCGCCGCTCCGGTGGCACCCCGAGTACGTCGGAGATGCCGGCGACTCCGACCACGTCGTCCACACCCTCGGTGCCGCGTACGGGGAACCGGGAGTGGCCGGTGTCGAGCAGCTCGACCAGGCGGCTGACCGGTTCGTTGGCCTGTACGGTGTGCACCGCCACCCGGGGCACCATCGCCTCGGCGGCGGTGAGCTGGCGGAAGTCCAGTCCCCGGTCGAGCAGGGTCGACATGGCCACGTCGAGCTGCCCCTCCTCGCGCGACTCGGCGATGATCTGTTCGAGGTCCTCCGGGGTCGCGCCGCTGGGCAGTTCCTCGATCGGTTCGATGCCGACCCGGCGCAGCAGTCGGGTGGCGGCGGCGTCGAAGAGCCGGATCGCCGGTCCGGCAATGGTCAGGTAGATCAGGGTCGAGCGGCTGAGCCCCATCGCCAGCGCCTCGGCACGGGCAATGGCGAGGTTCTTCGGCGCCAGCTCGCCGAGGACCATCTGCACGACGGTGGCGATGACCAGGGCGAGCACGACGGAGAGCGGCATGCTGATGCCCTCCGGTACGCCGGTGACCCCGAACAGGTCGGCGAGTCCGTCGCCGAGGAAGGGCTCGGCGACGTAACCGACGAGCAGGGCGGTCAGGGTGATGCCGAGTTGGGCGCCGGAGAGCATGAAGGAGAGCCGTCCGGTGACCTTGAGGGCGCGGGCCGCCGAGGCGTCGCCCGCGTCGGCGAGTTGTTTGAGTTTGCCGCGGTCGACCGCGACGTAGCCGAACTCCTGGGCGACGAAGTAACCCGTCGCGGCAGTGAGCACGATGATCAGAAGAAGGCCGATCGCGATCAACACGGAGGGCTCAGGGCTCCCCGGTTCGCCGGTCGGTATGAGAAATGCCGGGTCTGTCCCGGCTGGCTACTACTGCCCTCCTGGGCAGAGGAGTCGATCATGCCGACAGTTTATCGGGGTGGGCTGGGTATTCGGACGAACCCCTGCCACTCGGCCCGGTGCATAAGACACGATAAACGGCAGAATGCCGGAGAACGGGCCACACCGGGCGCCCGGATCCGTACGGTGTCCGGGCACCCGGTGCCGGGGTCAGCTCTGGACGATCTTCGTGCCGGGGTCAGCTCTGGACGATCTTCACGTCGTCCACGGCCGCCTCGACCAGGCTCGCACCGCTGGCGTCCGCCGCGTCGACCAGGATCCGTACGCTCTGCCCGGCGAAACCCGAGACGTTGACGCTGGCGCTCTGCCACGCGGCAGCCCGGTTGGTGGCCGCACCGGTCACGTTCAGCACCGTCGACGTACTCCCGCCGACCACCCGTACCCGCAGGTAGTCCGCACTGCTGGCGTTGTTGAGGTGAGCCAGGTACCAGGAGAACGAGAGCGTCAGGGTGCCGCTGCCCGGCAGGCTGATCGGCGGCGACTGGATGCTGCTGACCCCGCCGTCCAGGTCGTGATCCCCCGCGCTGGCGCCGGCGAGCGGGCCGGTCACCAGGTCGAGCGTGCCACTGACCGTGGTGCCGAGCTGGGTGGCGACACCGGAGCTGGTCGCCGCCGGGTCGGCACGTACCCACTGGCCGAGGGTGGCGGTGTCCGTACCGGCCGGGTTCACGGTCCAGCCGGTCGCGGTCTCGAAGGTGTCGCCGTAGACCGTGGTCCCCGGCGGTGGGGCGGTCGCGGCCAGTTCCCAGACCGCGTACGCGATCGCGTCGGCGTTCCGGTCCAGCGCGGTGTCGTTGATGTTGGTGGTGGTGTCACAGGAACGGTGGTAGCAGGGATCGAACGCGCTGCCCGCGGTCCCGCCCCAGAGCGTGGCCTGGGCGCTGGACTTGACGCCCTCGGCGCCGGTGAAGGTACCGCCGGCCGGAATGCCGACGGCGATGAACGGTCCGTAGTCACTGCGCCCGTCGAAGTCGGTGCCCCGGGTCGGCACCCCGATGGAGGTGAAGTACGCCTGGATGGTCTGCTCGATCTGCGCCGAGCCGGTCGGCCCGGGGCCCGAGCCGACACCGTCGGAGTTGTCCCCGTCGTACACGAAGTAGCCGGCGTTCGGCGAGCCGACCATGTCGAAGTTGAGGTACTGCTTGATCCGCGTACGTTCCGCCGCCGGCAGGTTGTTGACGTAGTACTGCGACCCGCGCAGCCCCAACTCCTCCGCACCCCACCAGCCGAAGCGCAGATGCTTCGCCGGGGTGAGGTTCGCCCGCGCCACCGCGAGCGCCACCTCCAGAATCGCCGCCGAACCCGAGCCGTTGTCGTTGATGCCCGGTCCCGCGGTGACGCTGTCCAGGTGCGCCCCGGTCATCAGTACGTTGTTCGGGTCACCGCCGGGCCAGTCCGCGATCAGGTTGTAGCCGGTCGCCCCGCTGTACGTGAACGACTGCACCGAGGTGGTGAAGCCGACCGCGTCCAGTTGCGCCCGGACGTAGTTGACCGAGGCGAGGTACCCGGGGCGCCCGTGCGCCCGGTTGCCGCCGTTGGCGGTGGCGATCGACTGGAGTTGGGTCAGGTGTGCCTTCACGTTGGCCAGCGGGATGTCCGGGGCGGCGAGCACGCCGACCGGGTCCCCGACACCGGCCGGGGTCGCCGACGCGTACGGGGCGGCACTGGTCGACGCGAACGCGGCGGCGACGACCAGTGCGGGAATGCCGACGGCTCGGAGCAGGCGGGATCTCACATGTCCTCCAGGGCTGAGGGGGTGGCTCGCTCCGGCGACGCCGGTGGGCCGACACCGGAGCCGATCGCCTCGCTACATCGACGATCACCACTGGATAGGTTCGCGATCCGGTCGCACGGCGGCAATACGTCCTCGCCCAAATCCCCACCTGCCCCAAATTGGGACGCTCCCTCGTCCCACCCACGCACCGCCCGGCAAGCCCCTCCCGGTTAAGAAGGGCCCCTTCCTCTACCGAATCCGATAACAGGGGGCCCTTCCTTACGAGTCGGGGGTGGTGGGGGCGGCGGCGGCGAGTTCGTCCACCACGAGCAGGTCCGGACGGTGGCGACCGGAGCGGTAGGCCGCCCGCCCCACCATCTGCGCGGCCACCGGCGCGGTCGCCAACTGGAACACGCCGACCAGGACCAGGGTGGCGACCTCCGCGCCGCTACGCAGCCGCAACCCCACCCCGATCAGGATCAGCAGCAGCCCGAGGATCTGCGGCTTGGTCGCCGCGTGCATCCGGGAGAGCACGTCCGGGAAACGCACCACGCCGATACCCGCGGCGAGGCTGAGCAGCGCCCCGGCGACCATGAAGACTCCGGAGAGCATGTCCACGGCGGTCACGAGTTCTCCCGGGCGGCGAACCGGACCACGCCGACCGAGGTGGCGAAGCCGAGGATGGCGAGCACCACCAGGATCGGCAGGGTGGTCGCGTGCCGGTTGACCGCGGCCTCGGTGCCGACCGCGCCGACGATGATGGCCAGCAGCAGGTCGGTCGCGACCACCCGGTCGAGCAGGGACGGTCCGCGCACGATCCGGAACAGGGCCAGCAACGCCGCGGCGCTGAGCAGCACGGTGACGATCATGACGACGACGGTCATTCGGACGCTCCTTCATCGGTACGTGTGGTCGGTGGTGCGCCGGAAGCCGGCCCATCCGGTGACGGGCCGGAAGCGGGCGGGTCCGAAGCGGGCGGGTCGGAGAAGGGACCGGGTGCGTTCACCAGGCGCAGTTCGGCGGCGGACCCGGTGGCCCGGATGATCCTTCGTTCCAGGGCGAGGACGTCACGCCGTGCCCGCTCGACGTCGACGGTGTCGCGTACGTCGAGCACGTGTACGTAGAGCGTGCCGGTGTCGCGTACCGCCTCGACGATGAGGGTGCCCGGCACCAGGGAGAGCGCCTCGGCGGTGAGGGCCAGGTTCAGGTCCGATCCGACCCGCAGCGGTACGGCGAGGATCGCGCTGCGCGGTGGCGCACCCGGCCGTACCGCGACGAAAGCGACCTGGCAGCTCGCGGTGACCAGTTCGACGAGGAACCGGCCGGCGAACCGGAGCACCGCGACGGGCCGGATCCGCCCATCGAAGGTCACCCGGGGCAGCGGGAAGAAGAGCAGTACGACCAGCGCCACCAGCGTGCCGCCGAGCACGTTCCCCCAGGTGAACTCCCCCCACAGCAGGTTCCAGACCAGCACCAGCCAGATCACGGTGACGAGTTGGTCGCGCCACCGGCCCCGGCTCGTCATCGTCCGGCCGGTGGTGGTCGGAGGTGGGCCGCTCATCGGACGCTCACCGGGAAGACCGCCTCCACGTACGGCGTACGTTGTCTCAGGTCGTCCGCCGCGTCGGTGCTGATCCGGTAGAGCGGCCCGGCGACCACGGTGAGTCCGATGCCGAGCGCGACCAGGGCGAGGGTGGCCCCCACCATGATCGGCGACAGCCCGGCCGGTGCGTCCGGGTCGGCCAGCCGGGGCGCCCGCCAGAAGGCGAGGTTCCAGACCTTCATCGTCGCGTAGAGGGTCAGCAGACTGGTGAGGGTGCCACCGATCACCAGCAGCCAGGGCAGCAGACCCCCGGCGGCGATTCCGGCCTGGAGCAGGCCGAGCTTGCCGAGGAAGCCGGAGAAGGGCGGGATGCCGGCGAGGTTGAGCGCGGGTACGAGGAACAGGATGCCGAGCAGTGGCGCCACCCGGGCCAGTCCGCCCAGCCGGTCGAGGTTGGTGCTGCCGCCGCGTCGTTCGACCAGGCCGGTGGCGAGGAAGAGGGTCGTCTGCACGGTGATGTGGTGCACCACGTAGAAGATCGCCCCGGAGAGCCCGGCCAGCGAGGTCAGCGCCACCCCGAAGATCATGTAGCCGATGTGGCTGAGCAGGGTGAACGAGAGCAGCCGTTTGATGTCCGACTGGGCCACCGCGCCGAGGATGCCGATCACCATGGTGAGGAGCGCGACGATCAGCAGCAGGTCGTCCACCTGCCCGTCGGGGAAGAGCAGCGTCTCGGTACGGATGATCGCGTAGACACCGACCTTGGTGAGCAGGCCGGCGAAGACCGCGGTGACCGGGGCCGGCGCGGTCGGGTAGCTGTCCGGCAACCAGGCCGACAGCGGGAAGACGGCCGCCTTGATCCCGAAGGCGAGCAGCAGCATCAGGTGCAGGACCAGCCGGAGTTCCGCCGGGAGGGCGTCGAGCCGGCCGGCGAGCTGGGCCAGGTTGAGCGTGCCGGTGGCGGCGTAGATCAACCCGATCGCGCTGAGGAAGATCATCGAGGAGAGGAGGCTGACCACCACGTACGTCGTACCGCCACGGATCCGGACCCCGGTCCCGCTCAACGTGATGAGTACGTAGCTCGCGGCCAGCAGCATCTCGAAGCCCACGAAGAGGTTGAACAGGTCGCCGGAGAGGAAGGCGTTGGTCACGCCGGCGGTCAGGACCAGGTAGGTCGGGTGGTAGATGGCCACCGGGCTCGCCTCGTGCCCGTCCGCCCGACCCTCGCCGATGGAGTAGAGCAGCACGCAGAGGGTCACCGCCGCGGAGACCACCAGCATCAGCGCGGAGAGCTGGTCGGCGACGAGCACAATGCCGACCGGCGCCGGCCAGCCGCCGACGTACACCACCAGCGGGCCGTCCCGGGTGGCGAGCGCCAGCAACGCGATCGCGACGGCGAGCGTACCGGCGAGGGCGGTGACGCTGACCATCCGCTGGACGACCGGGTAGCGGGCCAGGACCAGGGTCAACGCGGCGGCCAGCAGCGGGATGACCACCGGCAACGGAACCAGGTGCCTCATCGGGCACCTCCGGGGCGGCGGTGTGGACCGGCCGGCGGTTGACCGTCAGACGGGACGGGACCGGGGCCGCCGGGGGCGGCGGGGTCCGGGCGGGTGAACGGACCGGCCGGACCAGGTACCTGTTCCGGATCGGGGCCGTCGTCCGCACCGGCGACCCGCTCGTCCGCACCGGTCACCTCGTCCCGCTCGGCGAGCACCATGATCCGCTGGTCCTCCAGGTCGTCCTGGACCTCGTCGTGCCCGAACAACTGCCAGCTTCGGTACGCGACCGCCAGCAGGAACGCGGTGATGCCGAGGGTGATCACGATCGCGGTGAGCACCATCGCCTGGGGCAACGGATCACTCATCGCCGCCTCCGGCGTGACCCCGACGATCGGCGGTTCCCCCGACCGACCGCCGAGCAGGATGAGCAGGTTGACCCCGTTGCCGAGCATGATGACGCCGAGCAGCACCCGGGTCAGGCTGCGTTCGAGCAGGAGGGTCACGCCGGCACCGACGAGCACGCCGACGGCCAACGCCTGCACCAGGTTGGGGATCATGTCAGCTCCCGCTCACGCAAGGGTTCCAGCTCCGTTTCCGGTCCGATTCCGGCCTCGATCTGCCGGTCCACCTCGGCGCCGAGGCTGCGCAGGACATCCAGCACCAGGCCGACCACGATCAGATAGACGCCGAGGTCGAAGAAGAGCGACGTGACCAGGTGCACCTCGCCGACCACCGGCAGGACCAGGTCGACCACGGCGCTCTGCAACACGTCGACGCCGAGCAGCAGGGCCAGGACGCCGGCGCCGACCGAGACGAAGAGCCCGGCGCCGAGCACCATGCCGGCGTCGACCGGTGCCGCCTCGTCCAACTCGAAGCGCCCCCCGGCGAAGTAGCGCACGGCGAGGGCCAGCCCAGCGACCAACCCGCCGCTGAACCCGCCGCCGGGTGCGTTGTGCCCGGAGAAGACCAGGTACAGCGAGAAGAGCACGATGGTGTGGAAGATCAGCCGGGTGACCACCTCGAAGACGATCGAACGACGACGGTCCCGCAGGGTCGGTCCGGCCCGCAGCCAGACCCGTTCCCGCCGTCGGTCGGAGCGGCTGTGCGCACGTCGACCCACATTCGGCCGACGCGGGCCGGGGCCGGCCCGAGGTCGCTGGAAGATCAGGCTCGCCACCCCGGTCGCCGCCACCACCAGCACCGCGATCTCTCCCATCGTGTCCCAGGCCCGGATGTCGACCAGGGTCACGTTGACGATGTTGCGGCCGTGACCGTACGAGACGGCGAGTTCAGCGAAGTCGACCGAGATCGGCACCGCCTTCCGGCCACCCGCCGCGACGAGCGCGAGTCCGGTCATGACCAGCCCGACCGCCGTACCGATGGCGACCCGCAGCCACCGGCTGCGACGCAGCGGCCGGGCCGAGAAGTTGGCCGGGAACCGGCGCAGGACCAGAACGAACATCACGATCGAGACGGTCTCGACGAGGAACTGGGTGAGCGCCAGATCGGGAGCGCCGTTGAGGACGAACATCATCGCCGTGCCGTAACCGGTGACCCCGACCAGGATCATCGCGGTGAGCCGGCGACGGGCCCGGACGGTGAGTACGGCGGCGGTGATGAGCACTCCTGCGATCATCAACTGCACCGGGCTCTGCCAGAGCGTGATCCGTTCCGGCCAGGGACGGCCGAGCAGCAGCGCACCGCCCGGCACGACCACCAGGACCACCAGGATGGTGCCGAGGTACTGCGGCAGCGAGCCGCGCTGGGTGGCGCCGGTGACCTCCACCGCGACCCGGTCGAGCCAGTACGTGGTCCGCTCGTAGGCGACCCCGCCGTCGAACGGGGCGCGCAGCCGGGCGACGATCGGCGCGAACCGGTCGCGCAGCGCGAAGAGCAGCCCGCCCGCGGCGAGCGCGACCAGGGAGAGAGCGACCGCCAGGCCGGGTCCGTGCCAGATCCCGAGGTGGTACTTTCCCGGACCGAACCGCCCGGCGTACGGGACGAGCAGGACGTCGACCGGCCCGGCCAGTACCCCCGTCACCAGCCCGGCCAGGGCGAGCACTGCGACCGGGGCGAGCATGGTCGGCGCCACCGGTCGGGTCGGGGTCGGCGGCTGGCCGGTCTTGCCGGCGAACGCGCCCCAGAGGAAACGCAGGCTGTAGGCAACGGTCAGGGTCGCGCCGGCGACCAGGACGGCAAGCAGGAGCGGATCGTGCCGGAACGCCTCGAACAACGCCTCCTTGCCGACGAAGCCGAGCAGCGGCGGCACCCCGGCCATCGACGCGGCGGCGAGTACGGCGGCGGCGCAGACCAGCGGCATCCGTCGCCAGAGCCCGGAGAGCGAAGGCAGCTCACGGGTGCCGGCGCTGTGGTCGACGATGCCGACGACGAGGAAGAGCGCCGACTTGAACAGGGCGTGGGCGAGCAGCATGGCGGTGCCGGCGAGAGCGGCGTCCCTGGTCCCCTCACCGGTCAGGACGAACAGCAGCCCCAGTTGGCTGACCGTGCCGTACGCCAGCAGCAGCTTCAGGTCGGTCTGGCGCAGCGCGGCCCAGCCACCGGCGAGCATGGTGACCACCCCGGCGACGAGCGTCATCGGCCGCCAGGGCGTGGCGGTGGCCAACAGCGGGGCGAGCAGAGCCACCAGATAGACGCCGGCCTTGACCATGGCCGCCGCGTGCAGGTAGGCGCTGACCGGGGTGGGGGCGGCCATCGCGGCCGGCAGCCAGAAGCTGACCGGGAAGATCGCCGACTTGGTCAACGCGCCGACCAGGATCAGCACCACGACGGCGGTGAGGGCGCCGCCGGTCGGCAGCGGCGCGTCGCCCAGTTCGGAGATTCGGTACGTGCCGGCGTGCTCGCCGAGCATGATCAGGCCGATCAGCATGGCGAGTCCGCCGGCGCTGGTGACGACGAGCGCCTGGGACGCGGCCCGGCGGCTGGCCCACTTCTCCGGGTGCTGACCGATCAGGAGGTAGGAGCAGACCGTGGTCAGTTCCCAGAAGACGTAGAGCAGGACCAGGTTGTCGGTGACGACCAGGCCGAGCATGGCACCGGCGAAGCCGACGAAGGTGGCGGCGAACCGGCCGAGTCCCGGGGAGTCGGCGGCGAAGTAGTGGGCGCAGTAGACCAGCACCAGGGCGCCGACCCCACCGACCAGGAGGAGCATCAGCCAGGAGAGGGTGTCGACGCGCAGCGCCAGCTCCAGGTGGAGTTGGCTGACCCAGCCGTACGTCTCGGTCACCGAGCCGCCGCCACGGACCGTACCGGTCTGGGCCACCGCCCAGCCGAAGGTGGCCGCCGGGGCGAGCGCCAGCGGGTAGCAGGCGCGGCGACCCCACCAACGGACGAGCAGTGGCGCGATCAGCGCCAGCGCGAGGTGGAGGCTCAGCAGCACCAGCATGCGTTCTCCAGGTAGAGGTCATCGCAGGCCCTTGTCCAAGGGTCTGTGGCTACAGGGGGTCAGACGGTCGAAACAGCGATAATGCCGGCGAATAACGAATCTCGGCTCAAAGTTCACGTACGGGTAGAGCGCCGGGCCACTCGGGGGTGGGTGCCCCCGGGCGGAGCGACGTACCCGGAAGAGAAAGAAGGGTGAGCCGGTGCGGACCGGGCCCGCCAGGCGGCGATCAGCCGGGGGACGCGGTCGCGGTGGTGCCGGTCGGGATCAGGCCGGCGGGGCGCGGCTGGACGGCCCCGGTACGGTCCGTGCCCGCGGCTCGGCCTGGTCCACCCCGCGCGGCGCCTCGGCGACCGCCGAAACGTTCGGCGCGGTGACCGCCGCGACGGCCACGGCGAACAACTCCGGGGCGGGCGGCGGCAGGTCCCGCAGATTCACCCCGGGTACGGCGGACCGGCGGGAGCCGGTCTCCTGGTCCTCCCGGCCGAGCGCCGAGTGGGCCTGGTGCAGCGCGGCACCGATCGAGGCGTGCGGGGTGGCCAGCGCGCCGGCCGGGGTGTCGGCCGAACCCGCGCCGTGAACCGCGACCAGTGACAGGAGGGTGACCAGGACGGCGACGAGCAACCGGCCGACCGGCCGGTGCGTCAGGCGCCCGTCCCACATGGCGTGCGTCTCCCCGTCCGGTCGCTGTTCGGATCGATCCCCATCCGATCGATCGTCGGCGTGTCCGGGCCCGGGCGATCGTCGGCGCGTGCAGTCTACCGGGTGCGCCCACCACCGCCCGGCGCCGCCAACGCGGCCGGTCGTCGTCACTCACGCGCCACCGGTCGTCGTCACTCACGCGCCACCGGCCGTCCGGTCGTCACCCGCGCCCGGTCAGTCCGATGTGGAGCCGACCAGGAGGTCGGGTCGGCCGAGTTGGAGCACGACCCGGTTGACCAGGTGCTGCGCCGCGGTCAGGGAGCGGACCGGGACGAGGGGGCCACGCCCCTCGCGGCGCAGGACGAAGTAGTGCACCGCGGCGCGTACCTGGGCCCGGTCGGCCGCACTGGCCTGGGCGGTGTCGAGCACCAGTACGCGCAGACAGGCGCCGACCCGCTCGGCGAGTTCGAGATCGGCGCCGCGCAACCCGAGCCGGAGCGCGGCCAGGTGGCCGTCGACCTTACGGATCAGCACATCGGTTCCGCGCTGCGTGGCACGCTCGGCATCCTGCCTGGTGCCGTGCTGTTCGGCGGTCATCCGGCCCCTCCCGTACCGACCTCGGGTTGCCGGAGAAATTACTTTATGTCGCAGTCCGCCAGCAAGCAGTTAAGTGACACTTAACGTAGGAACCATCCTTTAAGTGCATAACTCCGACAACTCGCCACCGCCAGGCGTCGATTGTCGTAACGAGCGGGCAGGATTGGCCGCATGGCCGAGGTGCTGGAACAGTTCGGGGTGGCGACGCGGGAATGGTTCGCCGCCGCGTTCGCCGCACCCACCGCCGCCCAGGCCGGAGCCTGGCGTTCGATCGGCGCCGGCCGCAACGCCCTCGTCGTCGCGCCGACCGGATCCGGCAAGACCCTCGCCGCCTTCCTCTGGTCCCTGGACCAACTGGCCCGTGACCCACTCCCGGACGATCCCCGGCACCGCTGCCGTGTGCTCTACGTCAGCCCGTTGAAGGCGCTCGCCGTCGACGTCGAGCGCAACCTGCGCACCCCACTCGCCGGCATCCGGCAGGCCGCCACCCGACTCGGACTCCCCCCACCCGAGATCACCGTAGGGATGCGTACCGGCGACACCCCGGCCGACGAACGACGCGCGTTCGCGCGTGTCCCACCGGACATCCTCATCACCACGCCCGAGTCGCTCTTCCTGCTGCTCACCTCGGCCGCCCGGGACTCCCTGCGCGGCGTGCGGACGGTGATCGTCGACGAGGTGCACGCGGTCGCCGCCACCAAACGCGGCGCCCACCTGGCGCTCTCCCTCGAACGCCTCGACGCGCTGCTGCCCCAACCGGCCCAGCGGATCGGGCTCTCCGCCACGGTCCGCCCGATCGACGCCACCGCCCGCTTCCTCGCCGGAGCCCGACCCGTGGACGTGGTGCAGCCCCGCACCCCGAAGACCATCGAGGTGACCGTCGAGGTGCCGGTCGAGGACATGACCCGGCTCGACGAACGGGATCCGCAGCCCGACGACGAACTCGGCACCCCGCGCCGCGCCTCGATCTGGCCAGCGGTCGAGGAACGGGTCTTCGCACTGATCCGGGCACACCGCTCGACCATCGTCTTCACCAACTCCCGGCGCGGCGCGGAACGCTTCTGCGCCCGACTCAACGAACTCGCCGCCGAGCAGGTCGACGCGCCACCCACCCCGTCCGACGGACCGACCGCCGACGCACCCGCCCTCGCCGCCGGGCCGCCCCGCACCACCCCGGCCGCGCCGGCCGAGCGGCTGCCAGCGGAAATCATGGCCCAGTCCGGCGCCGCCACCGGTGCCCCACCGGTGATCGCCCGCGCCCACCACGGCAGCGTCTCGCGCGAGGAACGCAAGCACATCGAGGAGGCGCTCAAGAGCGGCCAACTGCCGGCCGTGGTCGCCACCTCCAGCCTGGAACTCGGCATCGACATGGGCGCCGTCGACCTCGTGGTGCAGATCGAGGCACCGCCGAGCGTCGCCGCCGGCCTGCAACGGGTCGGCCGAGCCGGACACCAGGTCGGTGCGGTCTCCCGGGGAGTCGTCTTCCCCAAACACCGCGGCGACCTGATCTCCTGCGCGGTGGTCGCGCAACGGATGGGCGACGGGGCGATCGAGGAACTGCACTACCCACGCAACCCGCTGGACGTACTGGCCCAGCAGATCATCGCGATGGTCGCGCTGGACGAGTGGCGGCTGCCCGACCTCGCCGCCCTGGTCCGCCGCGCCGCCCCCTTCGCCGAACTGCCCGACTCCGCCCTGCACGCGGTGCTGGACATGCTCTCCGGGCGCTACCCGTCGACCGCCTTCGCCGAACTGCGTCCCCGGCTGGTCTGGGACCGCGGCACCGACCTGCTCACCGGCCGCCCCGGCGCCCAGCGACTCGCCGTCACCAGCGGTGGCACCATCCCCGACCGGGGCCTGTTCGGGGTCTTCCTCGCCGGGGCCGAACGGGCCGCCCGGGTCGGCGAACTGGACGAGGAGATGGTCTACGAGTCGCGGATCGGTGACGTCTTCCTGCTCGGCTCCTCCTCCTGGCGGATCGAGGACATCACCCCGGACCGGGTGCTGGTCTCCCCCGCCCCCGGCCAGGCAGCCCGGATGCCGTTCTGGAAGGGCGACAGCCTCGGCCGCCCGATCGAGCTGGGCCGGGCCATCGGCGCCCGACTACGCGCCCTCGTACGCCAGGACGACGAGGCGGCCACCGCGAGCCTGCGCGACGGCGGGCTGGACGCCTGGGCGGCCGGCAACCTCATCGCGTACCTGCGCGAACAACGCGAGGCGACCCGGGCGCTGCCCGACGACCGGACCGTGGTGGTCGAGCGCTTCCGCGACGAACTCGGCGACTGGCGGCTGACCGTGCACTCCGTCCTCGGCGCACGGGTCAACGGCCCCTGGGCGCTCGCCATCGGCCGCCGGCTGGCCGAACGATACGGCGTGGACGCCCAGGTCGTACCGAGCGACGACGGCATCGTGGTGCGGCTGCCCGACACCGCCGACGAGCCGCCCGGCGCGGACCTGGTCGGCTTCGACCCGGACGAGATCGGGCAACTGGTGCAGGAGGCGGTGGGCGGCTCGGCCATGTTCGCCGCCCGGTTCCGGGAGTGCGCCGCCCGGGCACTCCTGCTGCCCCGACGCGACCCGCGCCGCCGGCAACCCCTCTGGCAGCAGCGGCAACGCGCCGCGCAACTACTCGACGTGGCCCGCGAGTACGCCGACTTCCCGATCACCCTGGAAGCGGCCCGCGAATGCCTCCAGGACATCTTCGACGTACCGGCACTGGTCGGGCTGATGCGCGACCTGGCCGCCCGGAAGATCCGACTGGTCGAGGTGGAGACCACCCAACCGTCGCCGTTCGCCCGCTCACTGCTCTTCGGCTACGTCGGCGCCTTCCTCTACGAGGGCGACGCGCCACTGGCCGAACGCCGGGCCGCCGCGCTCGCCCTCGACTCGGCTCTGCTCGGTGAACTGCTCGGCCGTGTCGACCTACGGGAACTGCTGGACCCCGGGGTGGTCGCCGAAACCGAACGACAACTGCAGTGGCTGACCGAGCAACGCCGGCCCCGCGACGCCGAGGACGTGGTCGAACTGCTCCGGCTCCTCGGCGACCGCAGCGAAGCCGAACTGGTCGAACGCGGTGCCTTGCCGCAGTGGCTGACCGACCTGGAGGCGAGTCGCCGAATCCTGCGGGTGCGGATCGCCGGTACGGAACGCTGGATCGGGGTCGAGGACGCCGGCCGTTTCCGGGACGCGCTCGGCGTGGCGCTCCCGGTCGGTGTCGCGCAGGCGTACCTGGAGCCGGTCGTCGACCCGCTCGGTGACCTGGTCGCCCGGTTCGCCCGTACGCACGGTCCGTTCGCGGCGGCCACCTGCGCCGCCCGGTTCGGACTCGGGGTCTTCGTGGTGGAACAGGCGCTGCGCCGACTCGCGGCGACCGGTCAGGTCGTCTCCGGCGAGTTCTCGCCCAACGGCACCGGCACCGAGTGGTGCGGAGCCGAGGTGCTGCGGCTGCTCCGGCGCCGCTCCCTGGCCGCGTTGCGGCGGGAGATCGAACCGGTGCCGCCCCGGACCCTGGCCACCTTCCTGCCCCGTTGGCAGCAGGTCGGTGGCAACGCCCGAGGCGTGGAGGCGGTCGCCGCCGCCATCGAGCAGTTGCAGGGCGTCGCCGTGCCCGCCTCCGCCCTGGAGAGCCTGATCCTGCCCGCCCGGGTCGCCGACTACTCCCCGGCGTACCTGGACGAACTCTGCGCCAGCGGCGAGGTGACCTGGGCCGGAACCGGGGCGATCGGTGGCGCCGACGGCTGGGTCAGCCTCGCGTACGCCGATGCCGCGCCGCTGCTGCTGCCGGCACCCGACGCGTCACTCGCCCTCACCCCGCTGCACCAGGCGGTGCTCGACGCACTCGGCGACGGGCAGGCGCTCTTCTTCCGGGCGTTGGCCGACCGGGTTGGCGCCACGGACGACGATCCGCTGGTCGCCGCCGTCTGGGAACTCGCCTGGGCCGGCTGGCTCACCAACGACACCATCGCCCCGCTGCGGTCCCTGCTCGGCGGCCGGGGTGCGCACCGGGCCCGCCCCGGTGCGCCCCGCACCCGCTACCGGCGCCCCGGGCGGCCGGTGCTGCCGGCGCGGGGCGGCCCACCTGCGGTCGCCGGCCGCTGGTCTCGGCTCCCTGACCGGGACACCGACCCGACTCGGCGGGCCGCGGCCCTGGCCGACCTGCTCCTGGAACGGCACGGGCTGGTGACCCGGGGCGCGGTCGCGGCCGAGGGGGTGACCGGTGGCTTCGCGGCCGTCTACCCGGTGCTGGTGGCGATGGAGGAACGGGGTGCCGCCCGGCGCGGCTACTTCGTCGAGGGACTCGGAGCGGCCCAGTTCGCCGTACCGGGGGCGGTGGACCGGCTGCGTGCGCTGGCCGAGCCGGACGACGGCCGCCGCCGGTCGGGGGCGGCGGTGGTGCTCGCCGCGACCGACCCGGCCAACCCGTACGGGGCGGCCCTGCCCTGGCCGGAACGGGTGGTCGACACCGGTGACGGTGAGCGCGGTACGAGTGGGCACCGGGCCGGGCGCAAGGCCGGTGCGCTGGTCATCCTGGTCGCTGGTGGACTGGCCCTGTACGTCGAACGCGGTGGCCGTACCCTGCTCTCCTTCACCGACGACGAGGAGTCGCTGCGCCTGGCGGCGAAGGCGCTCGCCGACGCGGTGCACTCCGGGGCACTCGGCGCCCTGTCGGTCGAGCGGGCCGACGGCGAGGCGGTGCACTCGTCACCGCTGGCGGCGGCGCTCACCGACGCCGGTTTCCGTGCCACCCCACGCGGTCTGCGCCTGCGGGGCTGACCCGGCCGGTACGTGACGGGGCCCGGCCGCCGTCGGCGACCGGGCCCCGTCCGCGCTGCTACAGGTTCACCAGGAACATGAACTGGCTCTCGTCGGTGGTGCTGCCGTCGGCCTTCTTACCCGACACGTACAGGTAGTGCACGCTGGAGGTGGTCGGGGTGTAGACGACCGAGGCCCTGCCCTCGGCGTCGGCGGGCACGGTGATGGGCTCCTCGCCGTCCACCCGGTAGGTGAACTCGACGATCCCGGGAGTGCCGTCACTGAACACGAACGTGCCCGGTACGCCGACACCGCCGGCCCAGACGTTGCTGGGGTAGTCGGTGGACGTGACCAGCGGCGCGGTGCCGACCAGGAACCGGTACTCGGTCACCGGGGAGAACTGTCCGGCGGCGGTCACGCTCCGGACCCGGAGCAGGTTCTCGCCGTTACGGTCCGGGGTGATGCTGAAGTGCGTCGTCACCCCGTCAATGGCCGCCGCCAGGGTTTGCTCCGCACCGTCGTTGATCTGGTAGCGGTACTCGACCACCTCGGGGAAGAGCTGGGTGCTGAAGGACATGGAGCCCGGCACCCCGATCCCGCCCCAGGTGCGCCAGTCGGCGTACTGACCGCTGACCCAGACCAGCGGGTCGCGCACGATGAAGGAGAACATCCGGGTCTCGGACACGGTGCCGTCCGCGCTGACGCTGGTCACGTCAAGCGGTTGGTATCCGGGGTTGGTGGGCGTGTACGTGACCGTGGCGATGCCGTCGGCACCGGCCGCGACGGTCTGCTCCTCACCGTAGGAGAACGTGTAGCGGTACTCCACGGTCTCCGGAAGTCCCGGTTGGAAGCGGAAGGTGGCGAGTTGGCCGGTCTGCCCACCGTCCCCGTCCGGTTCCTCGATCCAGGTCACGATCGGGCCGGAGCTGATCTGGAAGGGCCATTCCCGGGCCGGTGACAGGGTGCCGTCGAGGTGGCGGCTCTGTACGACCACCGTGTGGTCCCCCGCACGCTGCGGGGTGTAGGTGACCCGGGCGGAACCGAACTCGGCGGGCGTGCTCAGCTCGGGACCGTCGTCCACCTTGTACACGAAGCCCGCCACGTCCGGCATCCGGGTGTCGAACTGCAGCTCGATCGGTTGACCGACGCCGTCGCGCCGGGGCCAGCTCACCAGGTCGTGCGAGTAGACCCCCGGTCGGGGGTCGATGACGCCGAAGCTGTACCCGGTGCTCTCCGAGACGGCACCATCGGCCCTGACCGCCCGCACCCAGAGGGTCTGGTAACCCGCCTCGACCGGGGTCCAGGTCAGCACGGCGCTTCCGTCGCCGGCCGCGTCGATCCGCTGCTGCTCGCCGTGGTCGAACGAGTAGGTGTACGCGGTGATCTCGGTGTTGCGGGGCCGGAAGGTGAAGGTCCCGGCACGTCCGACCACCCCTTCGCGGTCGAAGGAGAAGTCAGCCGATTCGACATTCGGTGCGTCGTCCACCCGGATCGTGGTGGTGGTCACCCCGATCACCTTGTTCCGCGCGTACGTGCGGGCGGTCAACTGGGGGTACCCGGACTCGGTGAAGGTCACCTCCGCCTGACCCGCACCGTTGACGGCGGGGAACCGGACCTCCGGCCCACCGTCGAACTGGTAGCTGAAGCCGGTGGCCTCCGGCGCCGACGACTGCATCTTCACCGTGCTCGGCAGGTGCAGACCGGCGACGTCGACCGTCACGCCCGGTGCCGTCCGCCGGACGTAGAACTCGTACTCGCGCTCCGGTCCGGCGTTGCCGGCGGCGTCGAGCGCGGTGACCCGGAACCAGATGGGGCCGTCCCGCCTCGGGGTGTAGGTGATCGTCGCGGGGCCGCCGGGCCGACGCGCGGCGACGCGCTCGACGATGCCCGAACCGTCGCTCCAGCGGTACGCGACCACGTCCCGGTCACCCTCGGCGTCGAAACGGAACTTGCCCGGTACGCCCGGTCCGCCGCCGTCGACGGGCGACGACGGGTCGACCGTCTCCGGGTACGTGGTGGAGATGACCACCGGCGCCTTGGTCGGTGCCTCCCGGTCGATCTCCAGGTAGCAGGGCTTGGTCCAGGCGGAGTAGTCCTGGTTGTCGTAGCCCCGGGCCGCCCAGGCGAGCACTGTCCCGTGCGGATGGGCGCTCAGGTCCGGGTTGCCGCGCACCGTGCCGTCACCGTAGGACGAGCCGCCGATCTCCTGACGCTGCTGCGGATCGGTCACCGGCCAGGTCGCGAACTGTCCGGACAGGAACGCGAACTGGTCCCGGTCGGACACCTTGGCGGCGAGTGTCGAGTAGTGGTTCACCTTCGAGGGGCGGTTGCGGGTGCCACAGCCGGCGTCCGGCGACTCCAGACGCGCGTCGGCGATCGTCGGCGGGTGGTTCGACGAGATGGTGAGCGACGGGCGGTTACGGAAGGTGCGTCCGAGCGCCGGGTCCGTCTCACGGGCCTGCGGGATGCGCAGCTCGAAGGTGATCTTGGCGTCGCGGCGGGCGAGCGCGGCGTTGACGGCCGGCACGACGTCGTAGCCGAACCCGGACGGGCACTCGCCGACCCCGCCGAGTGTCTGTTCGCCGATCCGCTCCAGTTCGGCCGGCGCCCGCTTCCACGAGGTCTGTTCCTTGATCGGACCGGTACGCCACAGCTCGACCGGGGCCTCGACGGCGCAGTCCGTCACGGATCGCTCCGGGGCGTAGACGGTGGCCTGGTGGACGACCTGACCCTTCAGGCTGGTCAGGTCGTAGGTGAAGTAGAACCGGGAGGTGTGCGCGTTTCCGTCGGCGTCCCTGCGGGTGCCGACCGGAACGTCCACCGACGGGTTGACGAAGCTGGCCTTCGGTTGGTGGGAGTCCGTGTACGCCCAGGTGGTCGGGGCGAGGGTGGCGTAGGCGGCGGACGCCGCCGGGGCCTCGACCACGACGGCGCAGCCGAGGGCGAGGCCGATCACGATCGACCGGGTGACAAGTTTTCGCACAGGAATCACTCGCTACCTCCGTAGCATCGACTGTCCTGAGGGGATTGCGGCGAACGGATCCTACGAACGAGTGTGCGACAGGCGCGCACGTCTTTCGATCAGTGCGGCCAGCACCGGCATCGATCCCCGACGGACGTGCCGTCGCCGGACGACTGCGGGCGTGGGGCCGCTCACCCCCGCCGGGTCATGATCCGCACGGTGACGGCCAGGCCGAGCAGGCACCAGACGGCGAGTACGGCGAACGGCGCCGCGCCGATCCCGTCGGCGGGTACGGCGAGGGTGTCCCGTACCGCTTCGGCCATGTACTGGAACGGCAGCACTTGGTGCACGGCTCGCAGCCATTCGGGCAGTCGTTCGGCCGGGAAGTTGACCGGGGAGAACATCAGGGACACGAAGACGATCAGTTGGGCGATCAGGTTCGCGACCGTCGGGGAGGTGCCGTAGGCGATCGCGTACCCGATCGCGGTCGCGGTCAGGGCGACGAGGAGGACCGCCACCACGACCAGCGGGCTGACGTCGAGCGTGATGTCGAACCGGAGCGTAGCGGTGAACAGCGCCAGGACCAGGCCGGGCAGGGCGCTGAGCAGCCAGATGCTGAGATCTGCGGCGAGGATCGCCGAGCGTGGCACCGGGAGCGTGCGGTTGTGGTCGAAGGTGCCGGCCGTCTTCGCCTCCGCGACGAGCTGCGGGGCGAGCACCATGCCGACGGTGATCAGTCCGAGGGTGGGCGCCCCGGTCGACAGGTAGAGCGCGGTTTGCTGGTCCATCGCGGGCACCAGGAAGGAGAAGCCGATCACGATGCCGACCGCGAGCATGGTCTGGATGATCACCATCAACGGCAGGGTGTGCCGGAGCCGGATCGCGCTCCAGCGCAGCAGGAGCAGATAGCTACGCGACCAGTGCCGCATGGTCGGCCTCCTCACTGGAACTGGTCAGACCCACGTAGACGTCTTCGAGGCTGACCGGGTGCAGGGCGAACTGGGCGATGGTGCCGGCGGCGCGCAGGCGCAGCGCCCAGGCAACCGCGGGTTCGGTGTGCTCCGTGGCGATCGGGAGCAGGAGACGGCGGCCGGTCACGGTGCCGACGCCGGCCCAGCCGGGCGACTCGGGGGGTGGCAACCCGGGGGTGAGGGTCAGTTCCAGCCGCAGCTCGGCGGCGGACCGGTCGCGTAGTTCGGTGGGGGTGCCGGTGGCCAGGGCCCGCCCGTGGTCGAGGACGACCACCCGGTCCACGCTCCGCTCGGCCTCGGCGACGTTGTGGGTGACCAGGATGACCGCGCAGCCGTTGTCGGCGAGGACGCGTACTTGCTGCCAGAGCAGGCGGCGGCGGACCGGGTCGACGTCGTTCGTCGGCTCGTCGAGCATCACCAGGCGGCCCGGCTCGACCACCGCCATGCAGAACGCGGTGAGCCGACGGATGCCCCCGGAGAGCCGCTCCCCTGGTACGTCCGCCCACTCGGCGAGGTCGAGCGCGTCGAGGAGCGCGGCGGTGCGCTGCCGTACGTGGTGCCGCGCTCCGCCACGGATACGCCCCAGGAGCTCGATCGCCTGGCGTGGACTGACACCGGTCAGCGGTGCCTGTGACTGGAGTTGGACGGAGCAGACCTGGCGTGCGTACGCCGGGTGGGCGACCGGGTCGCGTCCCGCCAGCAGCAGCGTCCCCGAGGTCGGCCGGACCAGGCCGGCGACCTGACCGAGCAGGGTGGTCTTGCCGGCTCCGTTGTGCCCGAGCAGGCCGAGTACCTCCCCTTCGCCCACGTCGAGGGAGAGGTCGTCGTTGGCGCGGATTCCACCTCGGTAGATCTTCGTCAGGTGTGTGACGTGCAGCATCGACACCACTCCTTCAGATACCATTCGGTACTCGGATACCGATGAGTATCCGGATACCGCTAAGTATGTCAACTAACGGAGGTGTGGCAGGATCAGGACATGAGCGATCGACTGACCCGGGCGCAGCAGCAACAACGCACCCGCCAGCAACTGCTCGACGCGGCGGAGACGCTCTTCGGCGAGCGCGGCATCCACCGGACCTCACTCGACGAGGTGGCCACCGAGGCAGGGCTGACCAAGGGCGCCATCTACGCCAACTTCGAGGGCAAGAGCGGCCTCGTGGCGGCGATCCTCGAACGACGACTCAGCGACGACCACCCGGCGTACGCCGGGTCGCCGGTGGAACCGGACGTCTCGTTCGCCGGCTGGCTGCACCACCTCGGCACCGACTACGACGCCAACCTGCCGCTGCCGGAGGTGAGGCGTTTCGCGATGGCGGTGGTCGAGTTCTGGCTCTACGGAATGCGTACCCCGCAGGCCCGCGAGTCGATCGCGCAGTGGCTGCGCGCGGTCCGGCAGGCCAACGCCAAGGAGATCACCGAACGGCTCGCCGGCCAGCCGCCGATCCCCGCCGAGCAGCTCGCCGCCCTGATGACCGCGCTCGACGTCGGGGTCGCCTTCCAGCACCTGATCGATCCCGAGGCGGTTCCCCCCGAGGTCTACAGCCACGGCCTCACCGCGATCCTCGGCCCCCACGCGACCCCACCCGACACCGGGGAGACCCCGACGCCGAACCCGAGACCGGGCGCACGAGAGTGAGCCGCTCGGCCCAGCCCCCACATCCGGCGCCCGCCAGCCGCTCCGCGTCGCCCAGCCGGGCGACCGCGACGGCCGACGGCAAGCGTCCAGCGCGGCGTGCGCCCCTTCGCCCGGGGTTACAGGTCGTGAGTGCTGTGGTGCTGCCAGGTGCGGTCGGCGGCGGCTTCGAGGACGTGGAACTGTTCGGTGGCCGAGTTGGCCAGGTAGAGCCATCGGTCCTGCTCGGCGGGGACGATGGTACGCAGGTCGGCGCGGACACGTGGCGGCATCGCGTGGTGACGGTGATCGGGGTCCGGCGGCGGATTGTCCGGAAGCCGGTACCGGTCAAGGTTGTCCGGGTCAACGGTACGCATCCAGCGAAATATGCTCCGTACGAGCGCGACCGTGGTGTCCGGGTTCAGGGACAGCTCCACCCGCCGGTAGTGGATGGTGGTGCCATCTTCGTCGAGAATGCCGACCAGGCTGAACGAGCCCTCCATACCCCACCTTCACAAGGCTGATTAGGTTCGGGCGACACTATCGCGTCCCTGCTCACCACCCCGCGTGCCCGAGCTGGCAATACTCGGTCGGCCCGGCGTACCCCGATTACCGACGCCGCACGTCCAGCCGAACGCGCCCCCTCCAGTGCCCCGTCATGCGGCGTCGACCGGGTGATCCGGCGGTCGATTGGAGTTGACGGCGAACCCGGACTTCGACTGAGCGCGGTGGTTGCGCCATCGGATGTAGTCGCCGGAGTCCGCGTCAAACGTCACCGGTAGCGGTAGCGGTAGCGGTAGCGGTAGCGGTAGCGTCACCGCATCCCGGAGCGTCCGGACCCGGTACGCAGACCGTGATCGCACCCGGCACCACCCGAGCCTTCAACCGCTTACTGGTGCCGACCGCGCCGCCGTCCAGCTCGTACGTCATCGGCTCCTCGAAACGGATCTCGACCCGGCGCGCCTGGACGGTCTCCACCAGCGGGGATCGATCGGTTCGACCGACCGCCATCCGGCCGAGGGTACGGGCCCAGTCGAGCATCCCCTCCCCGGTCGCCACACCGACCTCCAGCCGACCGTTGTCCGGCCGGGCGTCGTCGAACGCCTCGATCCCACCGGTGATGGTGCCGACGTTGCCGAGCAGCACACAGCTCGCCGTACCGTCGAACCACTTCTCTCCGTCGACTCGGATCCGCACCGGCACCGCCTTGTCCCGTACGTGCCGCAGACCGGTCCAGACGTAGGCGAGCTTGCCCATCTCGTCCTTGAGCTTCCGGTCGGCATCCGAGATCATCTCCGCGTCGAATCCGGCACCGGCCATCACCGCGAAGTGCTCCCCGTTGACCCGACCGAGGTCGAGCCGACGACGCTCGCCGTGCAGTGCGATCCGGACCGCCCGCTCAAGATCCTGCGGCACACCGAGGTTGGTGGCGAGCAGGTTCGCCGTACCGGCGGGAATGATGGCGACGGCCCCGTCCCACCCGGCGAGCGCGTCGACGCAGTGCTGGACCATGCCGTCCCCGCCCCAGACGAGCACCAGCTCCGCGCCCTCGCGTACCGCCTTGCGGACCTTCTTCGGCGCCTTACGGCTCTTCGGCACCTCGTACCAGAGCAGGTCCTCGGCACCGGAGTCGGTGAGGCGCCGACGCAGTTCGCCGAGCCCGCCGTCGAGGGTCTTCTTCCGGTGGGCGATCACCGCGACCCTGGTCACCGCGGCACCGCCGGCCGGGCGGGCAGGGCTACGTCGCGGCCCGACCGGACCGGCACACCACCAACGGAGTACGTCATGCGTCGGGTCTTACCCGGTCGACGGCCGGCCGTACCCTCCCCGCCGAGGTGGGTGTGCCGGACCGGCTGGGTTAGCGTGCCTGGATGCCCACACAGTCGGTACGCCGCGCCAACGGCCCGTCCCGGGAACGTGCCCCGGTGCAGCCGAGGCGCCCGGCCTCGCTCGAACTGGCCACCGTCGCCGACCACGACCTCGACCACGAGGCGTCCTTCCGCCGGCTGGGTTTCCTGGACCTGGACCTCTCCGACCGGTCGGCGGAGGCGGTCGAGTTCGAGCAGTGCCGGTTCAAGGGCACCAGCCTGAGCGGGACCCGGCTCGACGCGGCGAGGTTCGGCGACTGCCTGGTGGAGAGTGCGAACCTGGCGAACCTGCGGGCGGAGCGGTCAGCCCTGCTCCGGGTCCGGTTCGAGACCGCGCGGATGACCGGTGTGCACTGGGTCAACGGCTCGCTGCGAGACGTGACGTTCTCCCAGTGCCGGCTGGACCTCTCGTCGTTCCGGTTCACCGACTTCCACGCGGTGGCGTTCGAGGGGTGCAACCTGGCCCGCGCGGACTTCCAGAACGCGGACCTGAGCGGCGTACGGTTCACCGACTGCGACCTGACCGGTGCGCAGTTCAGCCAGGCGAAGCTCGCCGGCACCCGGTTCGCGAACTGCTCGCTGGCCGGGATCGGCGGGGTGACCAGCCTGGCCGGTGCGATCGTCGCGCGGCAGGATCTGATCGCGTTGTCGTACACCCTCGCGGGAGCGCTCGGCATCCGGATCGAGGACGAGGAGGGTGAGCCGACCGACCGGCGCTGAACCGGCCCGGCGCCGGACGGCTCAGCTCACGCAGAGTTCGTTGCCCTCGGGGTCGTGCAGGGTGGTGGTGGTCGGCCCCCGGTCGGACGTGGTCCAGGCGACCGTGGCACCGAGGGCGACCAGGCGTTCGACTTCGGCCGGCGCCTGCGCCGCACCGACCTGCAGGTCGAGGTGGACCCGGTTCTTGGCGGTCTTCGGCTCGGGCACCCGTTGGAAGAAGAGCCGGGGGCGGGTGCCGTCGACGTCGACGCAGGTCGCCACGTCCCGGAACGCCTGCCGGCCGTCGATCTCGATCACCTCGTCCTCCTTCAGCATGCCGCTGGCGAGCAGTTGCGTGACCAGCGCGCTGTGGTCCTCCTGCTGGTACCGCAGCGCCTCGGCCCAGAACCGGGCCAGCGCGTGCGGGTCGGTCGCGTCGAAGGCCACCTGGATTCGCGTACTCATGCCGCCTCCATCCGTGTTACGGGTTCGATCCGTGTAACCGGTTCAAGTGGTTTCTCAGGGACCATAGCAGCGCCGGACCCGACCGGTCGCCCCGTCACGGCGGCGGCGCGCCGGTCCAACCCGACACAGCGGGCATGTCCCCGGTGCTCACGGGAGACTGGTGACGACATCGACGCGCGAAGGAGTGAACCAGGATGACCCGACACCGGTACGCCATCCACAGTGTCCGGCTGGCCGGCGCGACCACCGTCATGTCGATCCTGCTCAGCGGATGTGGCGCCGGCACACCCCGCAACCGGCCGACGCCGACGCCCCGGCCAACCACCCCGGCGGTCGGTCAGGTGGGCGGCGTCGACGGCGAACCGATGGCGAGCAGTACCCCACCGGGGGGCCTGCCCGGCGCCGACCGACAGGTCATGGTGGTGGGTGTGGCACCGGGCAGGGAAGAGCCGGCACTGAGCGTCTCCGCCGACGACACCATCGGGGCCTACCCGGCCAGCGCCGACACCGGCGACTGGGAATTCTTCGTGCTCGTCCCGGTGGACACCGCGAAAACCCGCCACCACCTGCGTACGGCGGTCTCGGCCGACGGCGGCGAGCCGTTCTGTGTCGCCGCCGACCGGCGCGACGCCCGACTGGTGCTGGCCCCCTGTGACGCCGGAAATCCCGCCCAGGACGTCCGGACCGCGTTCGCCGGTGCCGACCCTCAGGGGCGGCCGACATTCGGGCTCACCGTGGCCGACCGTGCCATCGCGGTCAGCGCCGAACCCGGCCGTGCCCCCGGCTTCACCCTGACCCCACGGGGCACACCGAGCACCGGCACCGCGTTCGTCTTCGTCGACGCCGGCCCGGCACCCGCCCCGGTCGGCGACTGAGCACCCCCGAGCGCGGGTCTGGCAGGATCAGCCGGGTGCCGATCACCGCCTCCCGCGCCCTGGTACGCCAGGCCGAGCGCTGGTTCGTACGCCACGGCGTGCCGCAGATGATCGCCGGCTACGACTTCGACCGGCACATCCTCCCCCGGATGCTGCCCTTCCTCGCCGTGGTCGTGGTGGCCGACCTCGGTTGGGTGATCCTCTGGGCGCTCGACGGGACCGTCGCCTGGGTCCTCCTCTCGGCACTGGTCGCGGCGGGCCTGGCCGGCTGGTCCGCACTGACCCGGTTCGGCCGCCGCCTGCCGCACTTCTCCCGCCCCGCCATGATCACGGTCTTGGTGGCGTACGCGGTCGTACCGGTCGCCGTACCGCCGCTGGCGCTCTGGCTGCACGACGGCCGAGCCAGCATCACGATCACCTCGGTGACCGCGTTCGCCCTGCTGCTGGTCGCCTCCTGGCTGGCCACCAGCTACGGCGTGGTGCCACTGCTGCGCCGGGCCGTCCGGCACGCGGTCGAGGACATGCGCAACAGCGTCCGGTTGCAGGGGCGAGCGTTGCCACTGCTGCTCTTCGTGACCCTGTTCTTCTTCTTCACCGGCGAACTCTGGCAGGCGATGAACCGCCTGCCCTGGTACCGGCTGGGGCTGGTGCTCACCCTCTTCACGGCGGTGACCGTCCTGGCCGCCGCCGGGCGGCTGCGCGACGAGATCGGCCGGGTGGAACAGGACCTGAGCCGGGAACGGCTCTCCTCCTCCTGCCAGCGCACACCGCTGGCGAGCCTGCCAATCGAGGAGGTCGCCCCGGACGGGCCGCTGCGACCGGTGCCGCTGCACGGTCGCCAGGTCGGCAACCTGCTACTCATGCTCGCCACCCGGCAACTCGTGCAGGCGCTGGTCGTCGGGGTCGGACTCTTCGTCTTCTTCCTCCTGCTCGGCCTGATCGTGGTGCAGCCGGAAACCGCCGAGCAGTGGATCGGCGAGCCACCGGCCATGCTCGCCGACGGGCTCCCGGTGCCGCTCGCCCTGCTGCGAAACGCCGCCCTGCTCGCCGGCTTCGGCAGCATGTACTTCGCGGTCACCTCGATGAGCGACGTCGAGCACCGCCGACAGTTCTTCGCCCCGATCCTGGACGAGGTCGAGCGGACGCTCGCCGTACGGGCGGTCTATCTCGCCGTACGCGAGATCGTGCTGCCGGGCCAGACCGCCCCGCAGGTCCCGCTCGCCACCGACGAGGTCGCCGGTACGCCGACCGGTCACTGACATCCGTCCACCGACCGCCGAGCCGTGACCGACTCGGCAGTCGGTGGACGGATGTGGGCCGGTGGGCTCAGAGCTGCGGGGCGACCTCGGCGGCGATCAGGTCCAACTGGTCCAGGTCGCCGAGGTCGAGGAACTGGAGGAAGAAGCGGGAGGCGCCGCCCTTGGCGTACTCCTGTAGTTGCTCGACCACGTCGCCGGGCGTGCCGACCACGCCGGGGCCGTCGCGCAGCTCGTCCAGGTTCCGGCCGATCGCGTCGGCCCGGCGCCGCACCTCGGCGTCGTTGCGCCCGCAGACCACGGTGACCGCCGCGGAAAGGTTCAGTGGCGCCCGTCCGGTGGCGTCCCGACCGATCCGCTCACACGCCTCGACCGCCGCCGCGAAGTGCTTCGCCGCCACCTCGGCCGAGGCGAACGGCACGTTGTACTCGTCCGCGAAGCGGGCGGCGAGCAGCGGCGTCCGCTTCGGGCCGGTGCCGCCGACGATGATCGGCGGACCCGGCTGCTGCACCGGCTTCGGCAACGCGGGCGAGTCGTAGACGTCGTAGTAGCCGCCCCGGTAGGTGAAGGTCTCCCCCACCGGTGTCCCCCAGAGTCCGGTGATCACCTCGAATTGTTCGGTGAGCCGGTCGAACCGCTCGCGCAGCGGTGGGAACGGGATGCCGTACGCGCGGTGCTCGGCCTCGAACCAGCCGGCGCCCAGGCCCAGCTCCACCCGGCCGCCGCTCATCTCGTCCACCTGGGCAACCGAGATCGCCAGCGGTCCGGGCAGCCGGAAGGTGGCCGAGGTGACCAGGGTGCCGAGCCGGATCCGCTCGGTCTGCACGGCGAGCCCGGCCAGGGTCAGCCAGGCGTCGGTCGGGCCGGGCAGCCCGTCCCCGTTCATGACCAGGTAGTGGTCGGACCGGAAGAAGCCGTCGTAGCCACAGTCGGACGTGTGCCGCGCCACCCGGAGCACGTCCTGGTACGACGCGCCCTCCTGCGGCTCGGTGAAGATGACCAATCGCATGAGCCCAGCTTGCCAGCCCCACCGCATGTCCGGTGGGCGGACCACCGGGTCGGGACCGGGCACCGGGGGACGGCTAACGTGCTGGTCATGCGCGGCTATGGATGGATCAGCCTGACCACGGACTACGGACTCACGGACGGTTTCGTGGCCGCCTGTCACGGGACGATCGCCCGGCTCGCGCCCGCCGTACGAGTGCTCGACGTGACCCACCTGGTGCCACCGGGGGACATCGGGCGGGGCGCCACGGTGCTGGCCCAGACGGTCGGGGCGCTGCCGGCAGCGGTGCACGTGGCGGTGGTCGACCCGGGCGTGGGCACCAACCGGCGCGGGGTCGCCCTGCGCTGCCCCGACGGGTTGCTGGTGGGTCCCGACAACGGACTCCTGCCCTGGGCGGCGCAGGCGCTCGGCGGCATCGAGGGCGCCGTGGAGTTGACCAACCCGGAGTGGTTGGCTCCCCGGGTCTGCGCCACCTTCCACGGCCGGGACGTCTTCGCCCCGGTCGCCGCCCGGCTGGCGCTCGGTGCCGACCCCGACGAGGCCGGGCCGGCGATCGACCCGGCCGAGCTGGTACGGCTCCCGGAACCGGTAGTCGCCGCCGGACCGGGCTGGCTCACCGCCGAGATCCTCTCGATCGACCACTTCGGCAACGTGCAGCTCGCCGCGCCGGCCGCCGCGCTCGCCGCGCTCGGGACGCGACTGCGGGTGCAGGGCCTTCCCGCCCACCGGGCGGCGACCTTCGGTGATGTCCCGGTCGGGAATCTGGTGGTGTTCGAGGACTCCGCTGGTCAGGCCGCCGTGGCGGTGAACGGCGGTCGGGCCGATGCCATGCTTTCGCTGGTTAAGGGGCAGGTGCTACGGATTACGGACGCTAGCTGATCTACTTCCGCATCGCGGACACAGAGCTGCAACGGGTGGGCCATTGTGGAATGCTTGCCCGGTGGGGAAGCATTCAATCGACGTAAAAGCATGTCCGTGCTGTGGCTTTTTCACCGGAGAAGGTGGGACTTGTCCGGTCTGCTTCTGGACGAACGACGGCCAACACGAGTCCGATGACGCCGTGGTGCCGGACGGGCCCAACGGTGACCTGAGCCTCTCCCACGCCAGGCTGAACTTCGCCATCTACGGCGCCAGCCACCCCCGCTACCAGGACATGGTGCGCGCTCCCCGGCCGGAAGAGCAGCCCTGACCCGGCACTGAGGGGCAGGATGCAGGAGTGCCCGAAGGCGACACCGTCTGGAACACCGCCCGCGCGCTGCACCGCGCGCTGAGCGGCGGTCGGCTCACCGCCACCGACTTCCGGGTGCCGCAACTCGCCGGCACCGACCTGGTCGGCTGGACCGTCCGGGACGTGGTGAGCCGGGGCAAACACATCCTGCTCCGGCTGGCCGACCCCACCAACGCACAGCGGCTCACCCTGCACTCGCACCTGCGGATGGACGGCGCCTGGCGGGTCTACCCGCCAGGCGCACGCTGGGCCGCCCGCCCGGCGCACCTGATCCGACTGGTGCTGCGTACCACCGACGCGATCGCCGTCGGATATCACCTGCACGAGGTCGCCCTGGCCCCCACCGCACGCGAGGACGAGCTGGTCGGGCGGCTCGGCCCCGATCTGCTCGGCCCGGACTGGGACCCGACCGAGGCGGTACGTCGACTCGCCGCCCACCCCGACACGAGCATCGCCGAGGCGCTGCTCGATCAGTCCAGCCTCGCCGGAGTGGGCAACCTCTACAAGTCGGAGGTGCTCTTCCTACGCGGCGTGCACCCGTGGACGCCGGTGAACGCCGTACCGAACCTGCCCTCGGTGGTGGCCCTGGCCCAGCGGCTGCTCGCCGCGAACCGTGGCCGGTGGGTGCAGAGCACCACCGGTTCGTTGCACCGCGGACAAACCACCTACGTCTACGGTCGCCGGGGGCAACCCTGTCGCCGCTGCGGCATGCTGGTAGAGAAGGCCGAGCAGGATGAACGGGTCACCTACTGGTGTCCCCGTTGCCAACCCGCTCCGGACCGGACGCACTGAACCCTGACGCTGAGCTGGCCGTATCCAACCATCGCCGAGTGAGGTTAGTTGCTTACGGATCGTCAGCGATGACCATCTGATCGGCTCGACCGGACCCTGCGATCCCGGCCGGGCAGGCATCCGGGGAGGGAGCATGGTCATGTTCAAAAAACTCGCGGCGCACCGTCTGGCCCGCCGGGCGAAACAGGCCGAGAACACTCCGGCCGAGACGCCCGACCCGGCCACCGAGGAGACCCGGCCAGGCATCCCACAGCAGGCACCGGCACCGGCTACGGCACTGCTCCCCGCACCGCTGCCCACCCCGGACTACTTCGGCTTCGTCCCCAACTACGCGAACAGCCCACTGCCCCGGCTCGACCCCGCCGGACGCGTCGTACCCGGCACCGGGATGCGAAAATTCGTCGACTCGCTGCCCGGCGTCGGCGCCGCCCGCCCCAACGACCTCGGCAACTTCCTGCCGGTGGCGACACCCGACACGGTCAGCTACCCCGGCTGCGACTACTACGAGATCGGACTGGAGCAGTTCTCCCAACAACTGCACCGGGACCTCGGCCCGACCCGGCTACGCGGCTACCGGCAGCTCAACAACGGCACCGACGCGTTCGGCCGCAACACCATCCACCCGCCGAGCCGGCCGTACCACCTGGGACCGGTGATCGTCGCCCAGCGGGACCGGCCGGTCCGGGTGAAGTTCGTCAACCGGCTCCCGACCGGGGCGGCGGGACTGCTGCCGCTGCCGGTGGACCCGACCGTACGCGGCGCCGGAACCGGCCCGCTCGGCGGCGCCGAACGGTACCCGCAGAACCGGGCGGCCCTGCACCTGCACGGCGCCGCCACCCCGTGGACCAGCAACGGTGGACCGGACCAGTGGCTGACCCCGGCCGGGGAGACGACCTCGTACCCGATCGGTACCAGCCTGGCGAACGTGCCGGACATGGCAGAACCGGAGCCGGGGGCGGTGACGCTGTACTACCCGAACCAGGCCGCCGCACGGATGCTCTGGTACCACGACCACACCCTCGGCATCGCCCGGCTGACCGTCTACTCCGGTCAACTCGGCCTCTACCTGCTCCGGGACGAGGTGGAGCGGCAACTCGTCGACGAGGGGGTCGTCCCCGCCGACGAGATCCCCCTGGTGATCCAGGACAAGACCTTCGTACCCGGCAGCGCCCAACTGGAGGCGGAGGACCCCACCTGGGACCGGGAACACTGGGGCGGGCGCGGCAGCCTCTGGTACCCGCACGTCTACATGCCCAACCAGAACCCGTACAACGAGTCCGGCACCAACCCGATGGGGCGCTGGGACTACGGGCCGTGGTTCTGGCCGCCGTACACCGGCACCGTCCACGGACCGGTGCCGAACCCGCACTACGCCCCGGAGACCTCGCCGTGGCAGCCCCCGGTGATGCCGGGTACGCCGAACCCGTCGGTGGTCCCGGAGGCGTTCCTGGACACGCCGCTCGTCAACGGCTGCGCCTACCCGTACCTGCGGGTCGAACCGAAGGCGTACCGGTTCCGGATTCTGAACGCCTGCAACGACCGCAGCCTCAACCTCCAGCTCTACCACGCGGCCTCGGACGCCCCGATGTGGCACACCGACGGCAGCCTCGCCGACCCCGGCTCCGGTGAGGTGCCGATGGTCGAGGCGATCCCGAACCCGGACCACCCGCCGACCTGGCCCACGGACGGGCGGGCCGGCGGTGTGCCGGACCCGAACCGGGTCGG
This sequence comes from Micromonospora sp. NPDC050417, assembly GCF_044458865.1. NCBI lineage: Bacteria > Bacillati > Actinomycetota > Actinomycetes > Micromonosporales > Micromonosporaceae > Micromonospora > Micromonospora sp. NPDC050417. The sequence goes on along the minus strand of NZ_JBITIH010000006.1, from coordinate 130,907 downwards.
GCCCGACTGGATCCAGATCGGCACCGAGGGCGGGTTGCTGCCCGAGGTGGCGGTGGTGCCGAACCAGCCGATCAACTACGTCTACAACCGGCGGGACATCGCCGCGCTCAACGTCTCCGCGCACGCGCTGCTGCTCGGTCCGGGCGAGCGGGCCGACGTGATCGTCGACTTCTCCGCCGTACCACCCGGGTCGAAGATCATCCTCTACAACGACTGTCCGGCGCCGATGCCGGCCTTCGACAGCCGGTACGACTACTACACCGGCGCCCCGGACCGGACCTCGGCCGGCGGCGCCCCGAGCACCCAGCCCGGCTACGGACCGAACACCCGTACCCTGCTCCAGTTCCAGGTCGACGGCGTCCCGGAGCCGCCCTACGACCTGGACGCCCTGCGGGCACGCCTGCCCCGGGCGTACGGCGACAGCCAGCCGCCGCCGATCGTGCCGCAACCGGCGTACGACAACGCGTTCGGCACCCGTACGGCGAAGAACACGCACGTGCCGATCCACAGCAACACCGTCACGTTCACCCCTGCCGGGCGGACCGGTCCGATAACGCTCCCGCTGCGGGCCAAGGCGATCCAGGAACTCTTCGAGCCCGAGTACGGCCGGATGAACGCGACCCTCGGGGTGGAACTGCCGAAGGTCAGCTCGCTGGTCCAGACCACCACGCCGCTGGCGTACGTCGACCCGCCGACCGAGATCCTGACGCCGGCCGACCCGTCGGTCCCGATCGGCGCCCCCGGTGACGGCACCCAGATCTGGAAGGTCACCCACAACGGCGCCAGCACCCACGTCATCCACTTCCACCACCTGGTGGTGCAAGTGATCAACCGGGTCGGCTGGGACGGCGCGATCCGCCCCCCGGACCCGAACGAGCTGGGCTGGAAGGAGACGGTCCGGATGAACCCGCTGGAGGACACCATCGTGGCCCTGCGACCGGTCCTGCCGGACCCGCTGCCGTTCAAGGTCGGCGACAGCGTACGGCTGCTCGACCCCACCCGCCCGGCCGGTACGACCACCGGGTTCACCCAGGTCAATCCGCGTACCGGCGAGCCTGCGGTGGTGACCAACCAGGTCGTCAACTTCGGTTGGGAGTACGCCTGGCAGGGTCACCTGGTCGGCCACGAGGGCAGCGAACTGAGCCGTCCGCTGGTGCTGCGGGTCTCCCCTGCCCAGCCGACCGGGCTCACCGCGACGGCCGCACCCGGGTCGCCGACCGTACCGCCGTCGATCACGCTCGCCTGGACCAACAACGCGACCCGCCCGGCGGCCACGAACCATCTCGTCGAGCGGGCCACCAACGCCGCCTTCACCAGCGGCGTCACCACGTTCGCGCTGCCCGCCGGGGTCAGCACCAGCGGCGACTCCACGGTCACGCCGGGGACGACGTACTACTACCGGGTCCGTACCGAAACGGCGGTCGGCTACTCCGGCTGGTCGAACACGGCCTCGGCGGTGGTACGCCTGATCGCCCCGAGCGGCCTGACCGCCTCGGTCGCCCCGTCCGCCCCGGTCCGGGTCGACCTGGCCTGGCGGAACCGGTCGTTCGCCACCGAGATCGAGGTCCAACGTGCCGTGAACCCAACCTTCACCAGCGGCCTCGTCACCGCTTCCGGGCCGGTGACCAGTGCTTACACCGACGGCACGGTGACTCCCAACACCACCTACTACCACCGGGTCCGGACCAGTTACCTGGGTGCTCCGTCACCGTGGTCGACGGTGTCCGTGGTGACCGTACCGACCACGCCGGCGGTGCCGCACAGCCTGACCGCGACCGCGAGCATGCCGGCGCCGGACTCGGTCAGCGTGAAGGTGAGCTGGTTCGAGAGCGCCGGCAGCGTGGTCAGCGGTTTCACCCTGCAACGGGCCACCGATCCGTCCTTCGGCACCGGATTGACCAGCTTCACCATTGCCGGTACGGCCCGTTCGTTCACGAACACCGGGCTCGCCCCCGGGACCGTCTACCACTGGCGGATACAGGCGTTCAACGCGGTCGGCGCCTCCGCGTTCACCCCACCGGTGGTGGTCACGCCGCCGGACTGACGCCCGCTCAGTACGGCGCGCGGCTCGGGTCGCCCATGCCCCGTAGCTGGGCCAGACCGGCGGCGATGCCGTGCAGCAGGTCGGTCGCCTCGGTGAGCCGGGTGGCGGCCGGATGCTCGCCGGCTGACCGGAAGTCCTCGGCGAGGTAACCGGCTGCCGCCACGACCAGCGCCTCGTACGCGCCGACTCCCCGGTCGAGCTGCTGGCGGAGGTTCCGGTGCACCGCTTCGAGTCCCGGGCGGGACTCCTCCGGCGCGAACCGGGTGGTCTTCTCCAGGCTCGCCACCCGGTGGGCGAGGTCGAGCAGCGACTGCTCGGCAGCGGTCGCCTCGACCACTGCCGGCTCGGCCGACGCCGGCAGCCGTCCGGCGAGCCCGGTCATCGCCGACGACGCCCGGTTCAGCCGCTCCCAGGGGGCTGCCGCCGCCGAACCGCGCAGCGCCATCCGGGTCCTCTGCCGGCGTACCTCGGCCAGTGCCCCGCGTCCGGCGGGTAGCCGCTCCACGGCGGCGACCAGCCGGACGCGGGCCCGCTCGGCCGCGAGCGCGGGATCGGACGGTGCCGGTGCCGGTTGGGCCCTCAGCGTCCGCAGGTCGGACCAGCGCCAGAGGGCCAGCGCCGCGGCGGCGCCGCTACCGGCGACCCAGGCGGCGTCCGGCAGACCCAGCCCCTGGTACGGGGTGAGGATGACCGCCGCGCCGCCCAAACCGCTGGCGAAGACGCTCCAGGAGCGGGCGGAGCGGCGCAGCCTGCGCAGTCGCCGGAAGTAACGAGCTCGCTGGTCAGCCATCCCTGCCCTTTCCGTGCCTGGCCCCCGGGACAGGTGTCAGCCGGCGTTGCTCTGGTCCCCGGCGGACTTCTCGCGGGCCAGGCTCGCCCGGATCTCGTCGAGCCGGGCCACCCCGGCGTCGTCCGCCGCCCGGGTGTTCTGGTCGATCGCGGGCTGCGGCTTGCCGCCGAGCTGCTCGCCGGCCATGCTGGCCCGGATCTGCTCCAGCCGGGCCGAGCCGGCCATGTCGAGGCTGCTCTTCTGCACCTCCAGCATCCGGCCCTCGACCGAGTTGCCGGCGAGTTCGGCGCGGCCCATGGCGTTCGCGTACCGCCGTTCGATCTTCTCCCGGACCTCGTCCAGCGAGGGCGTGGCGCCCGGCGCGGTGAGGTTCGTCATCGACTCGATCGACTTGGCGACGCTCTCCTGCATCTTGGCCTGCTCAAGCTGGCTGAGCAGCTTGGTCCGCTCGGCCAGCCTCTGCTGGAGGATCATGCTGTTATTCTCGACCGCCCGACGGGCCTGGCCGGCGGCGCCCAGCGCCTGGTCGTGCAGGGTCTTCAGGTCCTCGGTCGCCTGCTCGGCGGAGACCAGTTGGGCGGCGAGGGTCTGCGCGGTCTGCTCGTACTTCACCGCTTCCGACTCGTCACCGGCGGCCCGGGAGCGGTCGGCGAGGACCAGCGCCTGGCGGGCCATCCCCTGCAACCGCTCGACCTCGGACATCTGCCGGGAGAGCCGCATCTCAAGCTGGTGCTGGTTGCCGATGACCGCCGCGGCCTGCTGGACCAGCGCCTGATGCTGACGCTGGGCCTCCTCGATGGCCTGCTGGATCTGCACCTTCGGGTCGGCGTGCTCATCGATCTTGGCGCCGAACAGCGCCATCAGGTAGCGCCATCCCTTGACGAACGGGCTCGCCATCTTCGCGTTATCCCCTCGGTGTCATCGGCTACGGTCGGCGGCCGGGCCGCCGACCGGTCTGCACCGGCCGACCACGCGGCACGATCCCCATCGTCCCAGTCCGGCGCCACACCGGCAGACAACCGCTGGGGGCACCGGCCGGAGACACCGCTGAAACTGCAACCCTACGCCGAGGAAAGCGCACCGAGCACCACACGGCCGCACAGATCACCGGGTGTGGGGCGGACGGGTGCCGAGATACTGGGCTGCGGCGACGCTCAGGCGGCGCGGACGACCTCGCGACCCCGGTCGGTGTTGGACCGGACCCGACGAGTGGTCCGCAGGGTGGCCTTGAGCGGCGAGTCCTGCCGGACCGAGACCGACACGTTGCCGTCGGTCGCCACCTGCCGCACGCCGGAGTCGGTCACCGTGCGCACCGCCGAATCAGTCAGTACGGTACGGGCCGGTACGTCGACGGTCGACCGTTCCTGGACCGGAGCGAGCACCCCGGAGACCTGCTCGCCGAGCGCGACGGTGTCGCTGACCTCGCGCAGCAGTTCGGAGAGGCGGGCGCCGAGGGCGTCACAGATCGCGGCGAGCAGCTCGCTCGACGCCTCCTTCTGGCCCCGCTCGATCTCGGAGAGATATCCGAGGCTCACGTTGGCCGCTGAGGAGACCTCGCGCAGAGTGCGGTGTTGTCCCTGCCGGCGAGCACGCAGTGCGTCACCGATCACCCGGCGTAGTAGGACCATCGCACCTCCCCCTGACGTGGGACCGTACCTCCGGCGGCAGTCAGCGTGTTGCCGCGTGGAGCGACTCCGACCCCCGACCCCGACCGCTGCCGGAGCCTTCCCGCAACCGTACCCGTTGCCGGCCCGCGCGACATCCCACCCCGCCGGTCCGGATTCCGGACGACCCGCGTAACCGGAGCGGCGGTGACCCCGGTCACCCGCGTACCGCCGGTGGTTGCACGCCCTGCAACTCCTCCGCGAGGAGCCGCAGCGCCCCGGTTACCGCGTTGCTCCGGATCTGGGTACGGCCACCGTCGAGCCGCAGTTCGCGTACGCGTGCGCCGTCCGGCCCGGCGAGCGCGACGTAGACGAGCCCCACCGGCCGACCGTTCTGCGGCTCCGGACCGGCCACTCCGGTGGTGGCCAGGCACCAGTCGGCCATGCAGCGCCGACGGCCGCCCTCGGCCAGTGCCAGCGCCACGTCCGGGTCCACCGGCCCCCGATCAGCCAGCAGGTCCCCCGGTACGCCCACCAGGGCCGCCTTGAGGTCGGTGGCGTAGACCACCAGGCCGCCCCGGAAGACGCTGCTCACACCGGCGATGTCGACGATCGTGGCGGCCAGCAGGCCACCGGTGAGCGACTCGACCACGGCCAGGGTCTGGCCCCGTTCGGAGAGCGGGTGCACGACCGCCGCCGCCTCGGTGGGCGCGACCCATGCGTCGACACCGTCCGTCATCCCGCCTCCTCGCTCACTGCCCCGCCCAACCTCCGCCGGGCGGCTCCGGTGACGGCAGGTCCGCTCGCCGGAACCCGCCCGGGCCCGGCGACGATCAGCCGGTCCGGCGCCGCAGACGCAGCGCCCGTACCACGTAGTCGAGACCGGTGACCACTGTCACCACCAGCGCGATACCCATGATCCACGGACCGACCCAGGTCACCCCGGACGGCACCGGCCAGAGGTACCAGACGATGGCGAGGATCTGCAGCGCGGTCTTCGCCTTGCCGCCCCGGCTGGCCGCGATCACCCCGAACCGGATCACCCAGAACCGGATCAGCGTCACCCCGAACTCCCGGGCCAGGATGAGCAGCGTCACCCACCAGGGAAGCAGGTCGTACCAGGAGAGCAGGACCAGGGCGGCACCGGTCAACGCCTTGTCGGCGATCGGGTCGGCCACCTTGCCGACCGCCGTGACCAGCTTGAACCGGCGGGCGATCCACCCGTCCAGCAGATCCGTCGCGGAGGCGAAGGCGAAGGTGAGGGTGGCGGCTATCCGCCAGGCCGGGTGCGTCATCGCGGAGGCGATCACCAGCGCCACGAAGACCGGCACCAGGGCCAGTCGCAGCGCAGTGAGCGCGTTGGCGGCGTTGACGACGGGCACCGGCTTCGCCATGGCGGCCGGGGCGGGCTCCGACGCCTCGGTCACGCGGTCACCTCGCGCCGTTGCGCGGGCCAGCCGCCGCCGAGATCAGTTCGACCGGTACGGCGAGCAGGTCCACCCCCTCGGTCCCGGTGACGGTGGCGCGGACCAGGTCGCCGGGGCGCAGGGCGGCGAGGTCGACGTCGCCGTCCTCCGGTGCCACCAGGGTGGTCGAACCGTCCACCTCGGGAGCCTGGTGTTCGGCGCGTCCCTCCACCAGACCACCGTCGATCGAGTCGACCAGCACCTCCACGGTCGAGCCGAGCCGTTCCTCGGCCCGCTGGGAGCAGAGTTCGTCGGCGAGCGCGCTCAGCCGGTCGTACCGGCGCTTGATCGTGGCGGCCGAGACCTTGCCGGGCAGGCCGGCGGCCTCGGTGCCGTCCTCGTCGCTGTAGTCGAACATGCCGATCGCGTCGAGCCGGGCCTCGGAGAGGAAGCGGACCAGCTCGTCGACGTCGCCCCGGGTCTCACCGGGGAAGCCGACGATGAAGTTGCTCCGGGCACCGGCCGCCGGGGCCAGTTCCCGGGCCGAGCCGAGCAGCTCCAGGAATCGGGCGGTGGACCCGAAACGTCGCATCCGGCGCAGCACCGGCTCGCTGGAGTGCTGGAACGAGAGGTCGAAGTAGGCGGCGACACCGGGGGTGGTGGCGATCGTCTCGACCAGGCCGGGGCGGGTCTCCGCCGGCTGGAGGTAGCTCGCGCGGACCCGGACGATCCCGGTGACCGCGGCGAGCTGCGGCAGCAGCTTCTCCAGCAGCCGGGGGTCGCCGAGATCCTTGCCGTACGAGGTGGAGTTCTCGCTGACCAGGACCAGCTCACGTACGCCCGTGCTGGCCAGCCACTCCGCCTCGGCGAGCAGCTCTTCCGGTGGACGGGAGACGAACGCGCCCCGGAACGCCGGAATCGCGCAGAACGCGCAACGGCGGTCGCAGCCGCTGGCGAGCTTCAGCGAGGCGACCGGACCGCTGGCGAGCCGGTGGCGCAGCACCGGACGCAGGTGTGCGGGGGTGTGCTCGTCGGCGACCAGGGCGCCGCCGGCCGGGCGGGTCTGCGCGTGGCCGGGGACCGAGATGCCGCTACCGTGCCGGGCGACCGGGGTCAGCGGCAGCAGTTCACGCCGGTCCCTGGGGGTGTGCGCGGTGACCTGCTCACCGGCGAGCACCGCGTTGAGCCGGGCCGAGATGTCCGGATAGTCGTCGAAGCTGAGCACCGCGCCCGCCTCCGGCAGGCTGTCGGCGAGTTCGCGGCCGTACCGCTCGGCCATGCAGCCGGCGGCGACGACCTTCGCACCGGTGTCGGCGGCGGCGAGCAGGGTCTCGATCGAATCCTGCTTGGCCTTCTCCACGAAGCCGCAGGTGTTGACGAGGACCACGTCGGCGCCCTCGCCGTCGGTGGTCACCTGCCAGCCGTCGGCGTCCAGCCGGGCCGCCAACTCCTCCGAGTCGACCTCGTTACGGGCACAGCCGAGAGTGAGCAACGCGACCCGACGGCCGGCGGTCGAGGAAGGGGAAGTAGCAGACACCATCCGAGGGTACCGGGCCGCTCCGCCAAGCCGGCGAGCGCTACACCCGCCGACGCCCGCCACGGGGGCTACGGCCGCCGGGCCGCGACCCGGGCCAGCCGATCGAGCAGGAGAACTTCCGTGCCGGCGAGTCCCACCAGACAGAAGAGCGTCACCTGGTCGGCAGCGTTCCGGCCGGGAACCACACCGGCAAGCACCGCGCCGAGGTGGTGCAGCCGTTCGACGTACGGCGCGACGGCGGCGAGCATCGGCGGCTGGTAGTCCACCGCCTGCGCCGGCGAGTCCGTGACCAGCACCTCGGCCCGGTCGAGCAGGTCGGAGCCGAACTCCGCGCGACCCTGCTGTTTGAAGCCGACGACGTTGACGTGGGCACCGGGGGCCAGGTCGGCCGGGTCGAGCACCGGAGTGGCGCTGTCGGTGGCGACCAGCACCACGTCGCGTCCGCGTACGGCCACTGAGGCGCTGCTCACTCCGGTCGCGCTGATCCCGAGTTCCGCCTCCACCCGGGCGGCGAAGGCGTCCCGGGCCGAGGGCGTACGGCAGTAGACGGCCACCTCGCGTAACGGGCGTACCGCCGCGGTCGCCCAGAGCTGGGTCCATGCCTGTCGCCCGGCGCCGAGCACCCCGACCGTGGCGGCGTCGGGGCGGGCCAGCGCGTCCACCGCCAGCCCACCGATCGCGCCGGTACGCCGGGACCCGATCTCCTCGCCGACCGCGATCGCCCGGATCTGCCCCGAACGGCCGTCGTGCAGGACCACGAGCTGCTCCGACTCGGGGTGGCCGAAGGTGTCGTAGGAGCGGAACCCGTACCACTCGTCGTCGAGCTGCCCGGCGGTGGTGACCAGGCGACCGCCGCGCAGGGGTGCGGAAGCCCGGGGTGGTGCGACCAGCCGACCCGCGTACGCGGCGAGCAGTGCCTCGCGCATCGCCTCGACCGCTGTGGGCGCGTCGAGCCGGGCGGCCACCTCGGTGTCGGTGAAGAGCAGAGTCATGATCTGCATCCTGATAGTTGAACCCCGGTTGAGGTCAAGTCCGGCTGGGAGAGGTGTACCACACACTCTGGTCACCCCAACCCGGCTCGCTAGACTGAGCCGCAGGTGGGCGCGGTGGCGTCCCCCCGGACGAGCGCGTGCCGTACCCGGCCCGGCAAAGACGGCGCGCAGACGGTGATGACGACAACTGATCTGATCGAGGTTCTCGGCGCCCTGCTGATCCTGGCCGCCTTCGCTGGCGGCCAACTGCGCCGGATGGACCCGCACTCCGTCCGCTATCTCCTCCTCAACACCGTGGGCGCCGGCATCCTGGCGGTGCTCGCCGCGGCCGAACGCTCCTGGGGATTCCTGCTGCTGGAGGGGACCTGGACGATCGTCTCGGTGATCTCGCTGGCCCAGGCGCTGCGTCGACGCCCCGACCACCCGTCCGAGGCGGGCTGACCCGGTCGGTCCGACGGTCGGCGGGGGGCGCGGCTCAGTCGTCGTCCCCGCCGCCCCGGATCCCGACCAGCGCCTCTTCCAGCTCGTCCGGTTTGACCAGCACGTCCCGGGCCTTGGAGCCCTCCGACGGGCCGACGATCCCCCGGGTCTCCATCAGGTCCATCAGCCGACCGGCCTTGGCGAAACCGACCCGGAGCTTGCGCTGCAACATCGAGGTGGAGCCGAACTGCGAGGTGACCACCAACTCGATCGCCTGGACCAGCAACTCCAGGTCGTCGCCGATCTCCTCGTCGACCTTCTTCTTCGGGTCCTTCGCCGGGGCCAGCACGTCCGACCGGAACTCCGGTTCGCGCTGGTCCTTGCAGAACTTGACCATGTCGCTGATCTCGGACTCGTTGACCCAGGCGCCCTGGATCCGGACCGGTTTCGAGGCACCCATCGGCAGGAAGAGCCCGTCGCCCCGCCCGATCAGCTTCTCTGCCCCGGGCTGGTCCAGGATGACCCGGGAGTCAGCCAGCGAGGAGGTGGCGAAGGCAAGCCGGGACGGCACGTTCGCCTTGATCAGACCGGTCACCACGTCGACCGACGGGCGCTGGGTGGCGAGCACCAGGTGGATGCCGGCGGCGCGGGCGAGCTGGGTGATCCGGACCACCGAGTCCTCGACGTCGCGGGGCGCCACCATCATCAGGTCGGCCAGCTCGTCCACGATCACCAGCAGATACGGGTACGGGCGGATCTCCCGCTCACTGCCGGGCGGCGGCTTGATCTGCCCGGCCCGCACCTTGCGGTTGTAGTCGTCGATGTGGCGTACCCCGGCGGCGGCGAGGTCGTCGTAGCGCATGTCCATCTCGCGGACGACCCACTCCAGCGAGTCGGCCGCCTTCTTCGGGTTGGTCACGATCGGCGTGACCAGGTGCGGGATTCCCTCGTAGCTGGTCATCTCGACCCGCTTCGGGTCGATCAGCAGCAGCCGCACCTCGTCCGGGGTGGCCCGGCTGAGGATGGAGACGAGCAGCGAGTTGAGGCAGGAGGACTTGCCCGCACCGGTCGCCCCGGCGATCAGGATGTGCGGCATCTTGGCCAGGTTGGCCACCACGTAGCCACCCTCGATGTCCTTGCCGAGCGCGACCACCATCGGGTGGTGGTCGCTGGTCGCGGCCCGCGAGCGGAGTACGTCGCCGAGCGCCACGTCCTCCCGGTCGCTGTTCGGGATCTCCACCCCGACCGCGCTCTTGCCCGGGATGGGGCTCAGGATCCGTACGTCCGGGGACTTCACCGCGTACGCGATGTTCCGGGAGAGCTGGGTGATCCGCTCGACCTTCACCCCGTGCCCGAGTTCGACCTCGTAACGGGTGACGGTCGGCCCCCGGGTGAACCCGGTCACCGCGGCGTCCACATCGAACTGGTCGAAGACGCCGGTGAGCGCGGCGATCACCTCGTCGTTGGCCTTGCTCCGGGTCTTCGGCGCACTGCCGCCGCGCAGCAGGTTCGCGGGCGGCAGGATGTAGTCCCCGGCCAGGCCGGTGATGGCCAGTTGCTCGGCCCGGGTCGGTACGGGCGAATGTTCGGGCGGCTCGGCGGCCTTGCGCGCGGCGGGCACCTTCGCGGGCGGCTTGCGCGGCAGCGGCGGCAACTCCTCGGCGAACTCATCCTCGCCGTGACCGTCCGGGTCCTGGACCGACCCCGCACGGCTGCCGGTACGACGCCGTGCCGCCGGGCGGCGACGGGCCGGCGTCTCCTCCTCGTCGGCCTCTTCCTCGTCGGCGTCGCTGGTGGACCGGCCGGTGACCACCTCGGCGAGCAGCCCCAACCGTTCGGGGATCTTGTTGATCGGTGTCGCGGTGACCACCAGCAGCCCGAAGAGGACCAGCAGGACCAGGAGCGGGACCGCCACCCAGGGGGTGACGGCGTCCTCCAGGGTCCGCCCGATGGCGGCACCGATCAGCCCACCGGCGTAGTCACGTTCGAGGTTGTTCACCGGGTGGTGACCGATGTGCAGCAGCCCGCCGGTGCCCAGGATCAGCGCCGACCAGCCGACCAGCCCCCGGCCCTGGTGTTCGGACTCATTGGGCGTACGCATCAGCCGGACCGCGCCGATCAGCAGCAGGATCGGCAGCACCACGGAGATCGCACCGAGGAAGAGGCGGATGGTGTCGGCCAGCCGGGCGCCGAGCGGGCCGGCGGAGGAGAACCAGACCGCGACGGCGGTGAGGATGGAGAGTCCCAGCAGGAACAGGCCGGCACCGTCGCGCCGGTGTTCCGGGTCGAGGTCGCGGGCGGTGGCCGCCTGCCGGCCGGCGGCACGGACCGCCCAGCCGACGCTGTGCGCCAGCCCCATCCACATCGCGTTGACCGCCCGGCCCAGGTAGACCGTCGGTGGGGTGCGAGCCGGGCGTCGGCTCGCCGCACGACCCTTCGCCGGCTGCCGGGAGGCGGCCGTCTGACGGGTACGACTGTTGGCGGCGCCGCGCGTGGACGACCCGCTTCGGCGCCGATTCGCCTGAGGGGTACGGCCCGCCATAAGGACACACGTTAGCCCTGCCGTCGCGGATATCCGCGCTTTTACCGGTCGTGTCCGCACACGGTCCGGCCCTGTTATGCCGAGACGCGTGACCCGCCTAACATCACGGGCAGACCGACCAGCCCATCTCGCCGTACGGGAGGACGTCGCATGTCATCGCCGGGATCCGGCCACAGCGCGGAGGACGCCGTCGTGGCGGGTCAGTTGCAGACACTGCAACCGCTGACCAACGACCTCATCGCGGCGGTGCTGAGCGCCCGCGACTTCTCCTTCTACAGCGACAGCGACGGTGACCTGGTCGGACGCTGGGAGGAAAACGTCATCTACTTCTTCCGGGCCGGTCCGGAGGGGCAGGTGCTCCAGGTCCGCACGATGGCGGCGACGGCGTTCCCGATCGAACAGGTGCCCCAGCTCTACGCCTTCTGTAACACCTGGAACCACGAACACCTGTGGCCCAAGACGTACGTGCACGTCGACGACGACGGCAGCGCCCGGGTCTGCGGCGAGGTGACCGCGAGCCTGACCCAGGGTGTCACGGTGCACCAGCTCGACCAGCTCATCAGCTGCGGCATCTCGACCGGCTGCGCCATGTCCGAATCGGTCGCCAAACTGCGACCCTGAGCACGCGGGATCCCCTCATGGAACAACGGTTCCGGGTCGACCTGCGCGGTGTGGTCGACCTGCTCAGCCAGCATCTCTACAGCAGCCCCCGGGTGTACGCCCGCGAGCTGCTGCAGAACGCGGCGGACGCGATCACCGCGCGGCGGACGTCGGCCCCGGAGACGGAGCCGGGTCGGGTGGTGTTCGAGATCGACGCCGACGGCACGCTCCGGGTCCACGACAACGGGATCGGGCTGACCGAACCCGAGGTACACACCTTCCTGGCCAGCGTCGGACGTACCTCCAAACGGGACGAACTCGGCTTCACCCGGCAGGACTTCCTCGGCCAGTTCGGCATCGGCCTGCTCTCCTGCTTCATGGTGGCGGACACCATCGAGGTGCTCACCCGCTCGGTCACCGGCACCCCTGCGGTCCGCTGGACCGGTCACGCCGACGGGCGCTACCGGGTCGAGGTCGACGACGACGCCCGGTCGTCGATCGGCACCACGGTGGTGCTGCGCCCCCGGGCCGGCAGCGCGCACTGGTTCGCCCCCGACCAGGTCCGCGACCTGGTCCGGACGTACGGGCACCTGCTCGACGTGGAGGTGGTGCGGCAGGCCCCGGGGACCGCCGAGTTGCGGCTGACCGAGCCGCGGGCGCCCTGGGAGATCGACGACGACCCGGAGGTACGCCGCCTCGCACTGCTCGACCACGGCACTCAACTACTCGGCAGTCGGCCGATGGACGTGATCGACCTGCGGGTGCCGGAGGCCGGGCTGGTCGGTGTCGGCTTCGTACTGCCGACCGCGAGCGGGGTCGGGCCGGCCGGGCACCGGGTCTACCTGAAACGGATGCTGCTCAGTGAGAACGCCACCGGACTGGTGCCGGAGTGGGCGTTCTTCGTCCGGTGCGTGGTGGACACCTCGGTACTGCGTCCGACCGCCAGCCGGGAGGGGCTCTACGACGACGACCTCCTCGCCCGCGTACGGGAGTCGCTCGGCGCGCAGATCCGGGACTGGTTGCTGGACCTCTCGGTGCGGCACCCGGACCGGCTCGCCGCCTTCCTGCGGGTGCACCACCTCGGGGTGAAGGCGCTCGCGGTCCGCGACGACGAGATGCTGCGGCTGGTTGACGTCGGGCTGCCGTTCGAGACCAGCCGGGGCACGATGACCCTGCACGCGTTCCGGCGGGGCGCACCGGTGCTGCGCTACGCGGAGACCGTCGACGAGTTCCGGGCCCTGGCCGCGATCGCCAGCGCCGCCGGCACCCCGCTCGTGAACGCCGGGTACGCGTACGACACGGAGATCCTCGAACGGCTGCCCCGGATCGACCGGTCGATCACCGTACGGCGCCTCGATCCCGGTGAGCTGGCCGCCCGGCTGGAACCGTTGCCGGCGGAACTGGAGGCGGAACTCGCCGGCTTCCTCCGGGTGGCGCGGGACGTCCTCGTCGAGTTCGGCTGCGTACCGCTGATCCGGCAGTTCGACCCGGTCACCGTACCGGCGCTCTATGTGATGAGCCGGCAGGCCCACGACCAGGACAGGGTCGCGCGCGACCTGGCCCAGGCGGACGACCTCTGGTCCGACGTGCTCTCCGCCTTCGCCGAGGTGGAGATCGAGCACCGGCCGGAACTCGTCCTGAACTGGCGGCACCCGCTGATCCGGCGGATCAGTGCCGGGCCGCCCGGCGCCACCCTGCGGCACGGCATCGAGGCGCTGTACGGGCATGCACTGCTCGCCGGCCACCACCCGCTGCGCGCGGTCGACACCGCCGCCCTGAACCGCTCGTTTCTCGCGCTGCTCGACCGCGCGTTCGCCGGCCCGCCGGCCGGCGGCGGCACCGGAGCGGCGGACCCACCCCCCGAGGAGATGCCATGAGCGAGCAGAGCGAGTTGGTCGAGGCACTGGACGAGGCTCGCGAGCTGCCCGACGGCGACGGCAAGATCGCCGAGTTGGAGCGGATCGTGGCGCACGCGGACGCCGCCGCGGACGTACGGCTCGGCTTCGACGCCCGGTTCGCGCTGATCGACGCGTACAACAACCACACCGAACGGTGGCGGATGCTGCCGCCGTTCGGCTGGTGCCTGGCCGCCTTCGACCGCGACCCGTCGCTCTTCGACGACTGGGACGCGGAGATGCTGCGCTGGTACCACAAGTGGGCGATCGCCGCCCTGCGCAGCACACCGAGGGTCGGACTCGCCCAGACCCAGGCGGCCATGGACGACCTGGAGCGGCGGTTCCGTACGCAGGGACGCAGCCTCCAGGCCGTGTACAACCTGCGCTGCCGGATCGCCGACCACCTCGGCGACGAGGCGCAGGCCCGTCAGTGGCTGACCCGCTGGCAGGGTGCCCGCCGGGACGAGAACAGCGACTGCGCCGGGTGTGACCCGTCCCGCCAGGCCGAACTGCTGGCCGGTTGGGGCGAGTGGGAGGAGGCGGTACGCACCGTCGAACCGGTGCTCACCGGCACGCTCGGCTGCGCGGAGCAACCGGAGAAGGCGCTGACCACGGTGCTCGTCGCGTACCTGCGGCTCGGCCGGTACGACGAGGCGGCACAGGCGCACGTGCGGGCGTACCGCCGGCACCGGCACGAACGGGACGCGTTCCCGTTCCTCGCCGAGCACCTGCGCTTCTGCGCGCTCTCCGGACAGCACGAGCGCGGGTTGGAGATCCTCGGCACCCACCTGGGATGGCTGGACCGGCCGTACGACGATTCGTCCGCGATGGAGTTCGCCGCCGCGGGTGCGCTGGTCTGCCGGCTCGCCGGCGAGGCCGGGCTGGAGGTGTCGATCCACCGTCCGGAGTACGGCGACCGACCCGCGACCGACCTTTCCGTCGCCGCGCTCGGCGCGCAACTGCTGACCACGGCACAGGAGCTCGCCGGCCGCTTCGACGCCCGCAACGGCTCCAGCCACCAGTCCGGCCGGATGGCCGCGTGGCTTGCCGAACGGCCGATCGACGCGGAGGTCACCCTGCCGGTGGACGAGCCGCCGGACGACTGGGCGATGCCTGACGCGCTGCCGTCGGGGTCGCGGCAGGACCTGGTGGAACCACTGCGGATGGGGGCGATCATCCGTGAGCTGGAAGGGCGTTTGGACCACTATCTGCTCTACGACGACGGCACGGTCGGCGTCCAGTGGGGCAGGACGCTGATCCAGTTCGAGCAACTCGGCGAGGCGAAGGAGATCCTGCACGCGAGGATCATCGTCGAGCGGCGGCTGCCGGCGGACCGGTTGGCCGAGGCGTACGAGTTCTGCAACTCCTGGAACCACGACCGCCTGCTGCCGAAGGCGTACGTGCACGACACCGGCGAGGGTGAGCTGATCATCGCCGGTGAGGTCACCACCGACCTGGAACACGGCGTCAGCGCGTCACAACTCGCCGCTCTGGTCAACGCCACCATCGGCCCCGGCGCCGCCCTCGCCGAAGCCGTCGCCGACCTGCCCTGACGCCACCGTTCCCGTTGATCGTGGAGTTGACGCCGAGATCCAGCCCCCTCGGCCGCACCAACTTCACGATCGACGGCGTGGCGGGCGTTCGGGTGAGGGGCGCAGGAGGGGGCGGAGGAAACCGGCCCAGGAGGCCACGACGGTGAGCGCGAGCAGCAGTTGGGCCAGGGCGGTGAGCTGTTCCGGGTAGATGACGCCTTCGACGTACCGGTCGATGAATCCCTGTGTGGTGGCGGCGCCGGCCTCACCGGCCTGCCGTCGCGACCAGTGCTCGGCGTAGGTGAGCGGGCAGACCACCTTGCCCACGACGACGGTCATTCCCCAGCCGGCGGCGGCCAGGTGCGGCCAGATCGTCCAGCGCCAACGCCAGGCCACGAACCCGCCGAGCAGCAGGTAGGCCAGGAACCCGAAGTGCACCACCAGGATCACCGTGGTCAGCAACCGATAGCCCATGTCCGCCTCCGCAGGCCAGGCTATGCGGCGAACGGCCCCGAAATCCTGGGTACGGGGACTCAGCCGGCGACCGGCCCTCGCCCGACCAGTCGTCCCGTTCTGGCACCGGCCGCGCCCCCTTCCCGCAGCGCCCACCAGCGGGCCAGCACGGTCGCCCCGGCCAGGGCGGACAGGACCATCGCCACTTCGATCAGCAGCACCGGCGCCGAGGAGGCGTAGTTGGTCAAGCTGGCGAATCCCATCGTGACCGGGGTGATCGCCACGCCGGCCAGCGGCAGCAGCACACTCATCGCCGCCAGGGTCCGGCCGATTCGCGGCACCTCCCGCATCCGCACCCGTACGGCCACGAGCGCCCCGCCGATCACCAGCGCGGCGGCGGTGCCGTAGTAGGCGAGGAGCCCGACCGCGAGCGGCACCTCCAGGTCACGTCGAAGGTCGAAGATCGACACGATCACCTGGTAGATCCCGAAAAGGAAGAGGTAGCCCGCCAGAACGCCCGGCACCGTGCCGGCCAGGGCGGTGAGAAGCAGCCTTTGGTAAGCGCGTGGAACGCCGGGCAGGCCCGCCTCGTCGGCGAGGCGTCGGGCGAAGCCGCGCACGTCGGGGCCGAGAAGCTGCTCGGGGGTGACGCCGTCGGCGGCAGCGGCCTCCAGGTCCTGCCGAAGGTCGGTGGCGAGGGCGATCCGGTCGCGCCGGTTGACGCCGCGCGCGCGCCACTCGCGGTCGGCGGTCGCCAGGGTCGCTTCCACACTGGGGCCGTTACTGCTCGACACGGTCAGCTCCTCGAACTCGGAGGGACGGCTTCGGTGAGGGTGGCGTTGACGGTCTGGACGAAGTCCGTCCACTGTCGGCTCCACGTGTGCAGCCGGGTTCGGCCCTCGTCGGTGAGTGCGTAGACCTTGCGCGGTGGCCCGCTCGGGCTCGTCTGCAACTCGTCGGCGACCAGGCCGAGACGCCGCATGCGGGTCAGCAGCGGGTAGATGGTGCCGTAGCCGACGGCGTCGAATCCCGCGTCGTCAATGCGCCGGACCAGTTCGTAGCCGTGGGCCGGCTCCTTTGCCAGCAACGCGAGCAGGCACATGTCGAGGGCACCGCGCAGCAGTTGGGTCTGCCGGTCGGCATCGCCGACTGTCGCTCTCCCATCCACTATCATGCGACACACAGTAGCAGCTATTAGGCGACACCGAATAGTGGTTGGTCGCGAAAAACAGGTGCTGGTGGCCGGCCCCCATCCACTACATACTGTGTTGCGTGCGTGACGATGAGGCGCGGACGGCGCGCGAAACAGTGATCAGGGTCGTGCGATCCGACGATCCGATCGCGGCGGTCACCGAGGACGACGCCGCCCGACGGGCCCGGACCTATCCGAACCTACGGCTGGGCGGACCCCTCTTCGGCCACGCCGAAGACCTCGGCGACGGCGGCTGGCGCATCAGCGGCCTTGAGGAGCACACCCCGCAGGCGGCCCGGGATGGCCTCGCGTACCGCTTCCGGGAGCGCCTCCTCGAAGGCGTCGACGCCGCCGAGGCCGAGGAACTCAGCGCCGCCGGGCAGATCCTGGACTGGGAGAAGGTCGACGAACTGTCGGTCGCCGGGCGCCACTACCGGATCATTCGGGCCGACACCTTCGCCGCGTTCGGATCGGACGGACCCGAGCCGCCCCGCCCGACCGACCCCGACCCGAAGGGACCCGGGGCGGCTCGCGAGGTGCCCCGGGGCAGCGAGGGACTGGTCGTCAACCCCCGAATGCCGACCGGGGTGGCACACGGTCTGCTCAAGGTGAACCTGCTCCCGTCGCACTACTCCAAGGCGAGTGTCCCCCCGGACGTCTACGCCGACAGCCGCCGTGCCGTACGCACCCACCCGGACGGAGTCTTCCTCCCCACCGAGTACGCGGTGGCCGAGTACGTCGACGGACACTGGCAACCGGACACCCGAGCGGTCGGCACCCCACAGGCCGCCCGTGACCTGATCACCTTCAACTTCCGTTACCTGATCCCGAGAATCGGCAGTCCCACCGAGGCGGAGGCCACCGCGTACGCGAAGGCCGCCGACGACCTCGACGCCAGTCGGACCAACGAGGTCTGCGTGCTCGGCCGCCGGTTCCGGGTCACCAGGATCGTGATCCTGCTCCGCTTCGGACCCGACGGGCCGGAGCCACCACGCCCGTCGGACTACGACCCGGACCCGCCGCCGGAGGCCCACTCCGCGCAACTTCGCGAAGAGGGCCTGCTCCCCGACCCGGACTAGCCGCGCGCCTACCTACCGATTCGGCTGCTGGTTGAAGCGCACGAGGTTGCCGGCCGGATCCCGGAAGGCGCAGTCGCGTACGCCGTACGGCTGGTCCATCGGCTCCTGAAGGACCTCGGCACCACTGGCCCGGATGCGCTCGAAGGTCGCGTCACAGTCGTCGACGGTGAACACGACCCCACGCATCAGTCCCTTGGCCATCAGGTCCGCGATCGTCTCCCGATCGGCCGGCGACGCGTCCGGGTCCATCCCCGGCGGCTCCAGCACGATCTGGGCATCCTGGCCCGGCGCGGCGACCGTGACCCAGCGCATGCCCTCGTAACCGACGTCGTTGCGCACCTCCAGACCAACCGCGTCCCGGTAGAACGCGAGCGCCTTCTCGTGGTCGTCAACGGCGATGAAGCAGTAGGTGAGTGCGATGCCCATGCGGGTCACGCTACGTGCCCGACAGTTGGGGTGCCTTCCCATCCCTGACCGGCCTGGTGGCGATCTTGACGAAACAGGCCGGGATGGACGCGGCGGCGCCGTGGTTACGGGCCCGGTAGGCGCTGGGCGTCTCCCCGACCAACTCGGTGAAGCGGGAGCTGAACGATCCGAGGGAGGAACAGCCGACCGCCATGCAGACCTCGGTGACGCTCAGGTCACCCCGGCGCAGCAGCGCCTTGGCACGCTCGATCCGTCGGGTCATCAGGTAGCTGTACGGCGTCTCGCCGAAGGCGGCACGGAAGCTGCGGGAGAAGTGACCGGTCGACATCAGCGCGTCGCGGGCGAGCGCGGGTACGTCGAGCGGCCGGGCGTACTCCCGGTTGATCAGGTCACGGGCCCGGCGGAGCCGGACCAGGTCCGCTCGTGTCACGGGGTCCAGCATGGCACGGACCAGTCGGAATCCGGTGTGACGGGCCATCGGCCTCGACACACCGGATCCCTGGCTGACGAGCGTCAGACCTCGACCACGTTCGGCACGATCATCGGCCGGCGGCGGTACGCGTCGTTCACCCAGCGCCCGACCGTACGGCGGACGATCTGCTGCAACTGGTGCGGATCGGTGATGCCGTCGGTCGCGGCCCGGCTCAGCGCCTCGGTGATCAGCGGGATCACCGGGTTGAACGCCTCCGGGTCGTCGGAGAAGCCCTTCGCGGAGACGGTCGGACCGCCGACGACCTTGCCGGTGACCGAGTCGATCACCACGGTCGCGGCGATGAAGCCACCGTCGCCGAGCATCCGCCGCTCGGTGAGGAGCGACTCCCCCACGTCACCGACGGCCAGGCCGTCGACGTAGACGTACCGGCTCTTCACGTGACCGACCAGCGACGCCCGCCCCTCGACCAGGTCGACCACGTCGCCGTCCTCGCAGAGCACCACCCGGTCGGGGGCGACACCGGACTCGATCCCCAGCCGGGCGTGCGCCCGCAGGTGCCGCCACTCACCGTGCACCGGCAACAGGTTGCTCGGCCGCACCACGTTGAGCAGGTAGAGCAGCTCGCCGGCGGGCGCGTGACCGGAGACGTGCACCTTCGCCACGTCCTTGTGCACGACGGTCGCGCCGGCCCGGGAGAGGCGGTTGATCACGCGGTAGACCGAGGTCTCGTTCCCCGGCACCAGCGAACTGGCGAGCACGACGGTGTCGCCGGGCGCGATGGTGATGTGCCGGTGGTCACCGGTCGCCATCCGACCCAGCGCGCTCATCGGCTCACCCTGCGAACCGGTCGACATCAACACGATCTGGTCCGGCGGCAGG
The DNA here is from genome assembly GCF_044458865.1 of Micromonospora sp. NPDC050417. NCBI lineage: Bacteria > Bacillati > Actinomycetota > Actinomycetes > Micromonosporales > Micromonosporaceae > Micromonospora > Micromonospora sp. NPDC050417. The sequence goes on along the minus strand of NZ_JBITIH010000006.1, from coordinate 111,083 downwards.
GCGGTCGCCTCGTCCAGCCCGACCACCAGGCCCGGCGGGATCTGCAACAGTCCAAGGTCGCGGGCGATGCCCATGTTGCGCACCATCGAGCGACCGATCAGGGCCACCTTGCGGTCGTACTCGGCCGCCGCGTCCAGCACCTGCTGCACCCGGTGCACATGCGAGGCGAACGACGCCACGATGATCCGGCCACGCGCCTTGCCGAAGATCGATCCGAGCACCGGGCCGATCTCCCGCTCCGGTGTGACGAAGCCGGGGATCTCCGCGTTGGTCGAGTCGGACAGCAGCAGGTCGACGCCCTCGGCACCGAGCCGGGCGAAGCCGGCCAGGTCGGTCAGGCGCCCGTCCAACGGGAGCTGGTCCATCTTGAAGTCACCGGTGTGCAGCACCAGCCCGGCCGGGGTACGGATGGCCACCGCGAGCGCGTCCGGGATCGAGTGGTTGACCGCGAAGAACTCACACTCGAACGGGCCCAGCCGCTCCCGCGCACCCTCCCGCACGGTGAGCGCGTACGGCTCGATCCGCCGCTCGGCGAGCTTCGCCTCGACCAGCGCGAGGGTGAACTGCGAGCCGACGAGCGGAATGTCCGGCTTGTGGGCAAGCAGGTACGGCACCGCGCCGATGTGGTCCTCGTGCCCGTGCGTCAACACGATCGCCTGCACGTCCTCCAGCCGATCGAGGATCGGTGCGAAGTCAGGCAGGATCAGGTCCACGCCGGGCTGCTCGACGTCGGGGAAGAGCACCCCGCAGTCGACCACCAACAGCTTGCCGTCGTACTCGAAGACGGTCATGTTGCGCCCGATCGCGCCCAGACCGCCCAGCGGTATCACCCGCAGCCCACCCACCGGCAGCGGTGGGGGCAACTCCAACTCCCGCGCTTGCGGCTGGCTCATGCCACCGCCTCGTCGCGCTCGACCACAACCGCCGCCTCACTGTTCAACTTGCCCCTATCGCCGACCTTACTGACTGACCCACTCATGCCGGCAACTCCAGACCGGCGTCCGCACAGTCGACCCGAAGCTGCGCCAGCTCCGCCTCGGTCGCGTCGACCAGCGGCGGCCGGACCGGTCCGGCCGGCCGACCCGACGCGGCGAGACCCGCCTTCACCAGAATGGTGCCCTGGGTCCGGAAGATGCCGGTGAACAGCGGCAGCAACCGGCGGTGCAGGAGCAGCGCCGTCGCGTTGTCGCCGCGGTCGTACGCCTCGATCATCTGCTTCGCCAGCGCCCCGGTGAAGTGCGTGGAGGTGCCGACCAGGCCGACCCCGCCGACCGCGAGCGAGGCCACGGTGAGCGAGTCCTCGCCGGAGTAGACAGCCAGGTCCGTCCGGCTGGTCACCCAGGAGGTCGCGGTCAGATCGCCCTTTGCGTCCTTGACACCGACAATCCGGTCATGCTCGGCCAACCGCACCAGCGTCTCCGTGGCGATCGGCACCCCGCTGCGGTGCGGGATGTCGTAGAGCATCACCGGCAACCCGGTGGCGTCCGCGACCGCAGTGAAGTGCCGCAGCAGCCCCGCCTGCGGCGGCTTGCTGTAGTACGGCGTCACCACCAGCAAACCGTGCGCGCCGGCTTTCTCGGCCGAGACGGCCAGCTCGATGGTGTGCCGGGTGTCGTTGGTGCCGACCCCGGCGACCACCTTCGCGCGGTCACCGACGGCCTCCACCACCACACGCAGCAGTTGTTCCTTCTCCGCGTCGGTGGTGGTGGGCGACTCGCCGGTGGTGCCACTGATCACAAGAGCGTCGTTGGCCTGTTCGTCCACCAGATAGGTGGCGAGCTGAGCCGCGCCGTCGAGGTCCAGCGAGCCGTCCGGGGTGAACGGCGTGACCATGGCCGTGAGCAGTCGCCCGAAGGGACGGGGTACCGCCCGGTCGGCGGCGGCAGGGTGGTCGTGCGTCATACCGCTAACCTATCGGACGCCCAACCCCCGGCCACCGGGGAAGTCGCTGCTCGGTCCCGTCCCCACGGCCGACCCTCGCTCAGGACTGCTGGGCGTACGGGCTCGCCGCCACCTCGCTGCCGTCGGGCAGGGTGCTGATGGTGAAGTCCGCGAAGACGTTCGGTGCCACCCGCTGGAGCTGCCGGAGGCATTCCACCGCCAGCTCGCGAATCTCGACGTCCGCGTGCTCAGTGGCACGCATCGCCACGAAATGCCGCCAGGCACGGTAGTTGCCGGTGACCACGATCCTGGTCTCGGTGGCGTTCGGCAGCACCGCACGCGCCGCCTGCCGGGCCTGCTTGCGCCGCAACGTCGGGTTCTCGACGTCGGCGAAACGCTGCTCCAGCCCCTCCAGCAGGTCGTTGTACGCCCGTACGCTCGCCTCGGCCGCCTCGACGAACCGCTTGTGCAGCTCAGGGTCCTCGGCAATGGCCGCCGGCGCCACCACCGCGGCGTCCCGCTCCGGGACGTAACGCTGGGAGAGCTGCGAGTACGAGAAGTGCCGGTGCCGGATCAGCTCGTGGGTGAACGACCGGGACACACCGGTGAAGTAGAAGGTCACGCTGCCGTGCTCCAGCACGGAGAGGTGACCGACCTCAAGAATGTGGGCGAGATAACCGGCGTTGGTGGCAGTCGCCGGGTTGGGCTTGCGCCAGGACTGGTAGCAGGCCCGGCCGGCGAACTCGGCGAGCGCCTGACCCCCGTCCGCGTCCGTGGACCAGGGCACCTCCTCCGGCGCCTCGAACTGAGTCCACGCGATGAGCTTGACCTGCGGCGACACGATTTCCGGCATTCCTGGGACTCTAGTTGCCCCGGCTACACCAGTGGCAGATGGGGCCGGCGGGTCAGACGTAGAACCAGGTGAACGGGGCCCAGGGCAGGTTGCGCAGCACCGAGAACGCCATCCAGGCACCGAGGAAGATCCCGATCGTCATCGGCCCCACGGTCAGCCGGGGCAGCCGCCAGCCGAAGAGCTGTTTGGAGGCCCAGGCCAGATAGAGGTAAACGACAAAGGGGACGGCGAAGACAAAGAGGATGTGGTGCCGGGCAGCGGCCGGTAGGTCGCCGTGGAGCAGGTACCAGAACGCGCGGGTCCCCCCACAACCGGGACAGTCGAGGCCGGTGGTGAGCTTCAACAGGCAGGTCGGAGCCGCGTCCGGGGCGCTGCGGGTCGGGTCGGCGTAGAGGGTGTAACCCACCGCGCCACCAAAACAGGCGAGCACGGCGATCGGGGCCAACCAGCGCGGGGACCGGGTGGCGATCCGGTCGAAGAAACGGGTGATCCGGTCGGGCCGCGCCACCTCGTAGACCGGCTCTCCCGGATAGGGCGCCGCTTCCCCCGGGTAGGTGGGCTCGGCGGGCGGCATCGTCGGTCCACCGGCGCTCGTCATCGCCACCCCACTCGTCGCATCGGCCGGTCTCACCGTACACCGATGGTGCTTGCCAACGCGGCGGCGAGCGGGCCGGCAAGATCTCCCACGACGGGCGGCGCCACCGCGCTCAGGCCGAGCCAGCCGGCGAGCCGGCGCAGCTCGGCCGCGAGCGCCAGGGCGGTGTCCGCCGGGTCGGCCCCCGGCTCCAACCAGGCCGCCGGCACCAACAGCACACCCGCCTTCCGGTCGGCCTTCAGGTCGACCCGGGCGGTGAACCGCTCCCCCTGCAGGAACGGCAACACGTAGTAGCCGTACACCCGCTGCGGCGCCGGAACGTAGATCTCGATCCGGTAGCTGAGGTCGAAGAGCCGCTCCGTCCGGGCCCGCTCCCAGATCAACGGATCGAAGGGGCTGACCAGGGTGCTGGCCCGGACCCACCGGGGCACCCGGGCGTCCACGTGCAGGTACGCCGGAGCGCGCCAACCCTGCACCGCCACCGGCCGCAGCTCACCCGCCTCGACCAGCTCGGCGACCGCCACCCGCGCCGCCGCCACCGGCAACCGGAAGTAGTCCCGCAGCTCCGGTTCGGCGGCCACCCCCAGGCAGCGTGCGGCGACCGACACCAACCGCCGGTACGCGTCCGCCGGAGCCGGCGTCGGCGCCCCCACCACCGCCGGGGGCAGCACCCGTTCGGGCAGGTCGTAACGGCGGGCGAAGGAGTTGGTCCGACTGGCCGCGGCAACGTCGCCGGCCCAGAAGAGAAACTCCAGCGCCCGCTTCACCTCCGACCAGTTCCAGCCCCAGTTGCCGGTCTGCCGGGGTGCGTCGTGCTCGATCTCGGCGGCGGTCAGCGGCCCTCGGTCACGTACCTCGTCGCGGACCCAGGCGACCAACTGAGGCTGCTCCTGCGCGATCCGGCGCATCCCGCCCCAGGCATCGTCCCGGGCCGCCGCCATCCGCCAGCGCAGCGCCGGGTGCAGGTCGACGGGGACCAGCGACGCCTCGTGCCCCCAGTATTCGAACAACTCCCGCGGCGGCTGATAGGCGGCCCGGTCCAGCAGGCCGGTCGGATAGGGGCCGAGTCGGCTGTAGAGCGGCAGGTAGTGGGCTCGCTGCAACACGTTGACCGAGTCCATCTGGATCAACCCGACCCGGTCGAGCACCCGGCGCAGGTGACGCAGGGTCGGCACACCGGTCGGCACGGGATCGGCGAACCCCTGGGCGGCGAGCACCACCCGGCGAGCCTGCGCCAACGACAAAGATTCCGGAACACCCACCCTCGGAACCCTAGCCACCTCCCCCGACACCCTTGGTGGAAGGAAGGGCCCCTTGTTATCGCTTTCGGTAGTACAAGGGCCCCCTCCTAACCCGCCGGGGGGCGCGGACGGATGAGCTGGACTCGCCGCCCGGCAGGGGTTAGAACGGAGACGTGCTGACCATCCGACCCGAGGAACCCGCCGACGCCGAGGCGGTGGCGAGCGTGCACGTACGCACCTGGCAGGCCGGGTACGCGGGAATCATGCCGGACGAGGTGCTGGCCCGGCTGAACATCCAGGCGTGGGCGCAGCGGCGGCGAGACGTCGGCACCGCCGAACCGGACCACCCGTTCACCACCCTGTTGGCGGAACGGGACGGCACGGTGATCGGCTTCACCACCTTCGGGCCGTACCGCAACAACCAGGACCGGGACGACCTCGACCACGCGTACGGCGAGATCCTCACCATGTACGTCGACCCGGAGCACTGGGGTACCGGGGTCGGCCGGGAGCTGATGAACGCCGGGCTGACCGGCCTGACCGGGCGCGGCTGGCGGGACATCCGGCTCTGGGTGTTGGAGGAGAACGAGCGGGCCCGCCGCTTCTACGAAAGGGCCGGGCTAGTCACCGACGGTGAGCGGTCGACGTACGAGATCCACCGGACCGCGGGACGGCCGCCGCTCGGGCTGATCGAGCTTCGGTACGCCGCCCGTCTCGGCGAGCCCTGACCCGGATCCGCCGCCGGCCGCCGCACCGGGTCCGGTCTCCGGTGTCGGCCGAGCCGGTGCGGCCGACCGGGGCCGGTTGCCGATCGGCATCCCGACCAGCAGGGCGATGCTGACCCACACATAGGCGTTGCTGCCGAGGAAGCCGCCGACACCGGTGGAGTCGTGTTCCCAGATCCAGACGAGGCGACTACAGAGCACCCCGTACGCGATGATCGCGAAGGCCAGCAGGCCACGTCGCCGGCGGCTGCCCACGGGCGCCGCGACCGCGTGGTCGACCACGAGCACCAGCGCCGGAATCAGCCAGACCAGGTGGTGTACCCAGGTCACCGGGCTGACCAGGGCACCGAGCACCCCGGTCAACGCCAGCCCGGCCACCTCGTCCCCGGCGGCGACCGCCGCCCGCACCCGCCAGGCCCAGACCGCCAGCGCGGCGACGGCCAGCACCAACCAGGCCAGGGTGCTCGGGTCGGCCGGGTCGAGCCGGGCGACCACACCCTGCAGCGACTGGTTGGAGATGAACGCCAGCTCACCCACCCGGTCGGTGTCCCAGAGCGCGCTGGTCCAGAACTCGCGGGAGGCGTCGGGGGCGACCGCCGCGGCGATCAGCGTGGCCACGGCGGCGGCACCGCTCGCCGTCACGGCCGCGCGCCACCGGCCGGTCACCAGCAGGTAGACGATGAAGATGCCCGGGGTGAGCTTGATCGCGGTGGCGAGACCGATCCCCACCCCGGCCCAGCGCCGGTAGCGGGCCGGGTCCCGGCGGCCGGCCGGTGGACGTCCGGGCAGTGCGTGACCGGGCACGACCTGACCCGGTGCGGCGTACCCGGGGCGGACCAGCCAGAGCAGGTCGGCCGCGACCAGCACCAACAGCAGCATGTTGACCTGACCGAAGTCGACCGTCTCGCGCATCGGCTCGAACGCCGCAGCCAGGCAGACCGCCACCGCCAGCGCGAACCAGCGGGTCCAGCCCATCCGACGGGCGACCGGGTCGACCAGCCACCAGAGCAGCAACACGCTGACCAGCGCGGTGAGGGCCACGCTGAGCACTGTCGAGAGCAGGAACGGCAGGTACGCGAGCGGGAGCATCAGCAGCGCCGCGAACGGCGGGTAGGTGAAGCCGTACTTGCTGTTCGGCTTCAGCCAGTCGTAGATCTCGCCGCCCTCACGGGCCCAGTAGTGCAGGGCGCCGGAGTAGACCTTCAGGTCGAAGAAACCGTGCCCGACCGCCGCGACCGAGAGGAAGGCGGCGACCAGCACCGCCAACGCGACCACGAAGAGCACCTGGTACCGGATCTGCCGGAAGGCACCCTGCGCCACCGTCGTCTCCCTCGCGTCCGTACGCTCACCGTTCATGGCTCTCGGGTACGTCCGCCCGGCGCGTCCGGAGGACGCCGCCGAAATCGCACGCATTCAGCTCGCGACCTGGCGGGTCGCCTATCGCCGGTTGCTCCCCAAACACGTGCTCGAACGGTTGGACGAGGGGTGGCTCGGCAAGCGGTGGAGTGCCGCGATCGAGGCACCGCCGTCCGGTCAGCATCGTGTGCTGGTCGCGGTCGAGCAGGCCGAACAATCGTATCTGGTGGGTTTTGCCGCATCCGGACCGGCGGACGAGCAGTCCCTCGCCCCGGACGAGCCTGCCGACGCCCTCGGCCCGCAGGTGGTCGCGGTGACCGACCTGCTGGTCGAACCGCGCTGGGGCCGTCGTGGGCACGGCAGTCGGTTGCTGGCGGCCAGCGTCGACCTGTGGCGTGAGGACGGCTTCGGTACGGCGGTCGCCTGGGCCTTCGACGGCGACCCGGCCACCCGGGCGTTCCTCACCAGCACCGGTTGGGAGCCGGACGGGGCGAGCCGGGCGCTGGACGTGGACGACATGCTGGTGCCCCAACTGCGCCTGCACGTGGCCGTCGACGCCGCCCCGGACCCCGACGCCGGCTGAGTGGCGTCGGGGCCTGGCGCGCGGGTCACTCAGCCCTTGTCGGGCCCGTACCGGTCACTCAGCCCTTGTCGGCGCCCTGGTTGGCGTCGCGGACGAAACAGCGCTGGATGACCACGAAGATGATCGCCGCCGGGATGGTGGCGAGCCACCTGCACCGTGTCTACGGCACCGAGGTCAGCGCCCCGGTGGACCGGACCGGTGCCGCCACCGTCACCGGGCTCCCTGCCGGCCTCACGCTCGTGCGGGAGCAGTAGGAACGCCCAAACGAACGCCGTCCCGGCACCGGTTCGACCGGGGCCGGGACAGCAGACGTGCACAGGGGCGTGCTCAGTCGAGCAGGGCGTCCAGGCCGATGGTGAGACCCGGACGACGGGTCACCGACCGGACGGCGAGCAGCACGCCCGGCATGAACGACGCCCGGTCGTACGAGTCGTGCCGGATGGTCAGCGTCTCGCCGGTCGTGCCGAAGAGCACCTCCTGGTGCGCGACCAGGCCGGTGGCGCGGACCGCGTGCACCCGTACGCCGTCGATGTCGGCCCCGCGCGCACCCGGCACCTCGTCCTTGGTCGCGTCGGGCATCCCGGCCAGACCGGCCTCGGCCCGCGCCTGGGCGATCAACCGCGCGGTGTGCGTGGCGGTACCGCTCGGCGCGTCAAGCTTCTTCGGGTGGTGCTGCTCGATCACCTCGGCCGACTCGAAGTAGCGGGCGGCGCGGGCGGCGAACTGCATCATCAGCACCGCGCCGATGCCGAAGTTCGGTGCGATGACCACGCCGACCCCCGGCTTGTGCGACAGCCAGTTGCGCACCCGGTCGAGCCGCTGCTCGGTGAAGCCGCTGGTGCCGACGACGACGCTGATCCCCTGGTCGACGCACCAGTGCAGGTTGTCCATCACCACGTCCGGGGTGGTGAAGTCGACGACCACCTCGGCACCGGCGTCCGAGGCGTTGAACAGCCAGTCGCCCTGGTCGATCATCGCTACCAGTTCGAGGTCGTCGGCGGCGTCGACCGCCTTGCACACCTCGACGCCCATCCGGCCCCGGGCGCCCAGCACCCCGACCCGCAGCGGCTCCGTCGACGTCTCGGCCAGTGCTTCAAGTCCGTCACTCACGGGGCACAACCTATCCCACCCGGCGCGGGCACATCCGGGGACGTCCCATGCCGACCGTACGCCGGGCGCCCGACCACCCGTTCAGGCAACGGGCGCGGTGAAGTCGTCCTCGCCGAACGGACCGACGACCGCGAGTGACATCGGTCGGGCCAGCAGGTCTGCGGCGAGTGTGTTGACCTCCTCGGCGGTCACCGCGTCGACCCGGGCCAGCAGCTGGTCGACCGAGAGCAGGTCGCCGTAGAGCAACTCACCCTTGGCCAGCCGGCTCATCCGGGAACCGGTGTCTTCCAGGCCGAGGACGTACGAGCCCTTCGCCATGCCCTTGCCCCGGGCCAGCTCACCGTCGGTGACACCCTGCGCGGCAACCGTCGCCAGTTCCGCGCGGACCAGACCCAGCACCTCCTCGACCTTGCCCGGCGCGCAGCCGGCGTAGACGGCGAAGAGACCGCTGTCGGCGTACTGGCTGGCGTAGGAGTAGACCGAGTAGGCCAGGCCCCGCTGTTCGCGGATCTCCTGGAAGAGCCGGCTGGACATGCCGCCGCCGAGCACGTTGTTGAGTACGCCGAGCGCGAACCGCCGCTCGTCGACCCGACCGATGCCCGCGCTGCCGAGCACCACGTGCGCCTGCTCGCTCTCCTTGTGCTCGACCACCGTACGGCCGGCCCTGGTCCTTGCCGCGGGTGTGGCCGCCCGGGGTGCCGCCGGCTGGGCCGGCGGAGTGTCCAGCGGAGTGCCCCGCAGCGCCTGGCGGACCAGCTTGACCACGGCCGCGTGGTCGAGATTGCCGGCGGCGGCGATCACGATGTTCGGCGCGGTGTAACGCCGCTTGTAGAAGCTCTGGATCTGCCGGCGGGTCATCGGGGAGATGGTCTCCTCGGTACCCGAGATCAGCCGGCCGAGCGGGTGGTCGCCGTAGATGGCGGTGGCGAAGAGGTCGTGCACCTCGTCACCGGGCTCGTCGTCGTGCATGGCGATCTCTTCGAGGATCACCCCACGCTCGGTCTCCACGTCGGCGGGTTCGAGCACCGAGTCGGCGACCAGGTCGCACATGACGTCGATGGCGAGCGGTAGATCCTGGTCGAGCACCCGCGCGTAGTAGCAGGTGTACTCCTTGGTGGTGAAGGCGTTCGTCTCGCCGCCCACCGCCTCGATCTCGGCCGAGATCTCCAGCGCGCCCCGCTTGTGGGTGCCCTTGAAGAGCAGGTGCTCCAGGAAGTGCGAGACACCGGAGGAGGTCCCGGTCTCGTCCCGGGAACCGACCGCCACCCAGATGCCGAACGACACGCTGCGGACCGTCGGGATCGCCTCGGTGAGGACACGCAGCCCGCTCGGCAGGACGGTACGGCGCACGGTGCCACCCAGCGGGTCGGCGCTGAGCGTACGGGTCACCGCCCGGTGCGCGGTGCCCGAGCCGGGTACGTCGGCGGGCCGGCGGTGGCCCCGCCCGGTCAGCAGAGATGGTGGTTGCGTATCCCGCTTCAAGAGGCCAGGGCTCCTAGTTTGACGGAGATGGACAGGCCGTGCCCTGCCGATCGAGGTGATCGACAGGACACGGCCCGGTTGAACCTGTGGATCAGCTACGGCGGTCGCGGCGACGACGTTCGCCGCCACCACCCTCGCCGCCGCCTTCGCCGCCCTCACCGCGGCTCGGGCCCCGGTCGCCGCGGTCCCGGTCGCCCCGGTCCCGCGGGCCCCGGTCGCCCCGGTCACGGCTGGCCGGACGCTCGGCACCGGCATCGGCCGGCGCCTCCTCGCCCTCGGGCCGCACCTTGTCCAGGTAGATCTTGCCCCGGGCGTCGATGTCGGCGATCGACACCTCGACCTTGTCGCCGACGTTCAGGAAGTCCTCGACCCGCTCGACCCGCTTGCCGTCGCCGACCTTCGAGATGTGCAGCAGGCCGTCGCGGCCGGGCAGCAGCGAGACGAAGGCGCCGAACGCGGCGGTCTTGACCACGGTGCCGAGGAACTTGTCCCCGACCTTCGGCAGCGTCGGGTTGGCGATCGCGTTGATCCGCTCCACCGCGGCCTCGGCCGACGGGCCGTTGGTCGCGCCGACGTAGATCGTGCCGTCGTCCTCGATCGAGATCTCGGCGCCGGTCTCGTCCTGGATCGCGTTGATGGTCTGGCCCTTCGGCCCGATCACCATGCCGATCTTGTCGACCGGGATCTTCACCGTGGTGACCCGGGGCGCGTAGTCCGACATGGTGGCCGGACCCTCGATCGCCGCCTGCATCACGCCGAGGATCGTGGTGCGGGCCTCGTTCGCCTGCTGCAACGCGGCGGCCAGCACGTCCGACGGGATGCCGTCGAGCTTGGTGTCGAGCTGCAGCGCGGTGACGAACTCCGGCGTACCGGCGACCTTGAAGTCCATGTCACCGAAGGCGTCCTCGGCTCCGAGGATGTCGGTCAGCGTCACGTACTGGGTCTTGCCGTCGACCTCGTCCGAGATCAGGCCCATCGCGATGCCGGCGACCGGCGCCTTGAGCGGCACACCGGCGGAGAGCAGCGCCAGGGTGGACGCGCAGACCGAACCCATGCTGGTCGAGCCGTTCGAGCCCAGCGCCTCGGAGACCTGACGGATGGCGTACGGGAACTCCTCCCGTGCCGGCAGCACCGGGATGAGGGCCCGCTCGGCCAGCGCGCCGTGGCCGATCTCGCGGCGCTTCGGCGCACCGACCCGGCCGGTCTCACCGGTCGAGTACGGCGGGAAGTTGTAGTTGTGCATGTAGCGCTTGGACTTCTCCGGGGAGAGGGTGTCCAGCGCCTGCTCCATCCGGAGCATGTTGAGCGTGGTGACGCCGAGGATCTGCGTCTCGCCGCGCTCGAACAGCGCCGAACCGTGCACCCGGGGCAGTACCTGGATCTCGGCGGTCAGCGGCCGGATGTCGCGCGGTCCACGGCCGTCGATCCGGACCTGCTCGCGCAGCACCCGGGCCCGCACCTCGGACTTGGTCAGCGACCGGAAGGCGGCGCTGATCTCACGCTCGCGCCCCTCGTAGTCGGTGGCGAGCTGCTCGCGCACCCGGTCCTTGATCCGGTCCAGGGCTTCCTCACGCTCGGCCTTCGGAGCGATCTTGAGCGCCTCGGCGACCTCGCCGCGGCCCGCCGTGGCGACCGCCTCGAACACGTCGTCCTGGTAGTCCAGGAAGATCGGGAACTCGGCCACCGGCTTCGCCGCGACCTCGGCCAGCTCGCTCTGCGCCCGGCACAGCTCACGGATGGCCGGCTTGGCGGCCTCCAGACCGCTCGCCACGACCTCCTCGGTCGGGGCGATCGCACCGCCGGCGACCAGCGCCACGGTGTGCTCGGTCGCCTCGGCCTCGACCATCATGATGGCGACGTCGCCGTCCGGCAGCGTGCGGCCGGCAACCACCATGTCGAAGGTGGCCCGGGCCAGCTCCTCGTGGGTCGGGAAGGCAACCCACTGGCCGTCGATGTGGGCCATCCGGGTCGCCCCGATCGGGCCGGAGAACGGCAACCCGGAGAGCTTGGTGGAGAGCGACGCCGCGTTGATCGCGACGACGTCGTACGGGTGCTGCGGGTCGAGCGCGAGCACGGTCTCGACGACCTGCACCTCGTTGCGCAGCCCCTTGACGAAGGACGGGCGCAGCGGCCGGTCGATCAGGCGGCAGGTGAGGATCGCGTCCTCGCTCGGGCGACCCTCGCGGCGGAAGAACGAGCCGGGGATCCGACCCGCGGCGTACATCCGCTCCTCGACGTCGACGGTGAGCGGGAAGAAGTCGAACTGCTCCTTGGGCTGCTTGCCCGCGGTGGTGGTGGAGAGAACCACCGTCTCGCCGAGCTGGGCGAGTACGGATCCGGCGGCCTGGCGGGCCAGCCGGCCGGTGGAGAAGGTGATCTCACGGGTGCCGAACGCACCGTTGTCGATCACGGCCTTGCTCTGCTCGTTGCCGAGTTTGTTCTGCTCGGTCATGAGTGTGTTGCACTCCTTCGGTCGTGGGGCTCACGACCGCCCGGTGCGTCGGTACGTCCCGGCGCACGCCCGGAAGGCATCGGGGAACTGTTCGAACGGCCGGTCTTCGATCGAAGCGCCCGGGGTGTCGGCTCGTGCCGGGCGCCCGGGGGCCACTACCGAGGACCGGTGCCGACCCGCTCCCGCTGGGTGGTCGCGCTGGCCCCGGTTATTCGTTGGTGACGGGTCGGGGGAGCGGGCGCCGCCGGGTCCGACCCGGCCGTGCACCACTCCCCCGCTCAGTCACCTCCGCAGGCCGAGCCGCTCGATGAGCGACCGGTAGCGGCTGATGTCCTTCTTCTGCATGTAGTTGAGCAGCCGGCGACGACGGCCGACCAGCAGCAGCAGACCACGACGGCTGTGGTGGTCGTGCTTGTGCACCTTCAGGTGCTCGGTGAGGTCGGCGATGCGCTTGGTGAGGACGGCAACCTGCACCTCGGGCGAACCGGTGTCGCCCTCGACGGTCGCGTACTCCTGCCGGATCTTGCTCTTGGCTTCCTGATCGAGCGCCATTTTCTCCCTGTTCTGATGGGTTTCAGTGGTAACCCTCGCACCCGCGGCGTCGTGCAGGCGCGCGAGGACCCTCGTCGGTGACCCGACGTCTCCGCCACATTACCAGCCTGTGGGCCGTCAACCCCCCGAAGGGCGGTAGGGACCCGCCGTGATCAGGCCCGGAACCCCCACACCCGCCGGGCGGGCAGAGAGCCGGCGGCGGCGCAGCCGGATCAGCCGAGCAGCTTTCGGGCCTGGGCGACGTCCTCGTGCATCTGCGCCACCAACGGCTCGACGCCGTCGTACTGGCGGGTCTCCCGCAACCGGGCCACGAAGTCCAGCGCGAGCCGCTCTCCGTACAGGTCACCCTCGAAGTCGAGCACGTACGCCTCGATCCGCCGTTCCCGGCCGTTGAAGGTCGGGTTGGTGCCGATCGAGACCGCCGCCGGCAGGACCTCCGGGGCGTGGCCGGTGCGACCGCGCTGCCGGATCAACCGGGCCGCGTAGATCCCGTCCGCCGGCACCGCCGCGTGCCGGTGGCAGAGCAGGTTGGCCGTCGGGAAGCCGATCTCCCGCCCCCGCTGGTCGCCCCGGACCACCACACCTTCGAGCCGGTGCGGGCGGCCGAGCGCGGCGGCGGCGGCGGTCACGTCCCCGGCCGCGACACAGGCCCGGATGTACGTCGAGGAGAAGACCGTGTCGTCGACGGCGACCAGCGGCGCCCCCTCCACCCCGAACCCGAAGGTACGGCCGAGCCGTTCCAGCAGCACCACGTCACCCGCGGCCCGGTGCCCGAAACGGAAGTTCTCCCCGACCACCACCAGCGCGGCGTGCAGGTTCTCCACCAGCACGTTGTGTACGAACGCCTCGGCGGTCAGCCGGGAGAAGTCGGGGGTGAACGGCACCACCCAGAGCACGTCGACGCCGAGCGACTCGATCAGTTCGGCCTTCCGGACCGGCTCGCTCAGCACCGCCGGGTGCGAGCCGGGGCGCACCACCTCGGCGGGATGCGGATCGAAGGTGACCACCACCGACTGCACGCCGAGGTTCCGGGCGCGCTTCACCGCGTACCCGATGATCGCCTGATGCCCCTGGTGGACCCCGTCGAAGACGCCGATGGTGACCACCGAGCGACCCCAGCCGCCCGGCACCCCGTCGTTCCCCCGCCAACGCTGCATGCGTTTCCCTTTCCGCTCCTACGCCCGCGATCCTCGGTCGACGGCCCCGCCCCGGTCAGGCCGGCGCGAGCACGATCTCCGCCCGGGCCCGGCCGTCCCGCTCGCTGACGATAGCGATCAACCCGCCGGCCGGGTCGAAGACCGCGTACGGCCCGACAATGCCGGCCGGGTCGAGCGGGCCACCGTGCGAGAGCACCTTCGCCTCGGCCGCATCCGCCTGACGGGACGCGAAGAACCGCCGGGCGGCGGCGTCGACCGGCAGGTTGACCACGGTGTCCGGTTCCCGCTCGGCCAACTCGTCCAGGGTCACCGCCTCGGCCAGGTCGAATCCCCCGACGGCGGTACGGCGCAGCGCCGTGAGGTGCCCGCCGACGCCGAGTGCGGCACCGAGGTCCCGGGCGATGGCCCGGATGTACGTCCCCGACGAGCAGCTCACGTCGACGTCGAGGTCGACCAGGTCCGGGGCGGGTCGCCGGATCTCCAGCAGGTCGAGTCGGGAGATGGTCACCCGACGGGCGGCGAGGGTCACCGCCTCCCCGTCCCGGACCCGCTTGTACGCCCGCTCCCCGTTGACCTTGATCGCACTGACCGCGCTCGGCACCTGGTCGATCTCGCCGGTGAGCGGGAGCAGTCCGGCGCGGATTCCGTCGTCGGTCACCGAGGCGGCCGAGGTCTGCGTGACCACGTCCCCCTCGGCGTCGTCGGTGACGGTCGACTGGCCGAGCCGGATCGTGGCGGTGTAGCGCTTGCCGGCCCCGATCACGTACGTCAGCAGCCGGGTCGCCCGACCGACCCCGATCACCAGTACTCCGGTCGCCATCGGATCCAGGGTGCCCCCGTGCCCGACCCGCCGGGTCCGGGCAAACCTCCGGATCCGCGCGACCACGTCATGCGACGTCATGCCGCCCGGCTTGTCCACCACGATCAGACCGTCCACGCTCACGACCGCCAAGCCTGCCAGACGCCGGCCGGCCGGCCACGCCGGGTCGTGCCGGGTGGTTCCGGGTGGTTCCGCCACCGCCCGCGTGGCGCGGTGTGCGGGCGACGCCTCCTGCCCGCGTCGTTGCGCGGGGTGCCGTCGACCACCGTCCAGGCGCTGTTCAGCGGGTGCCGTCGACCACCGCCCAGGCGCTGTTCAGCGGGTGGCGCCGGCCACCGCCCAGGCGCCGGAACGGAGCCGGAGCAGCAGGCCGACCAGGCGCACCAGTACGAAGAGCGAGAGCCCGGCCCAGATGCCCCCGAGCCCCAGGTCGAGCCCGTACGCCAACCAGATGGCCGGCAGGAAGGCGCAGACCGAGCCGACGACGGTGAGGTTACGCAGGAACCGCAGGTCGCCCGCGCCGATCAGGACCCCGTCCAGTGCGAAGACGACGCCGGCCAGCGGCTGCATGGCGACGAACCACGGCCAGGCGGTCAGCGCCTGCTCGCGTACCTCGGCGTCGGCACTGAACCAGGACGGCACCACCGATGCCCCGGCGGCGACCAGCAGGGCGAAGACGATCCCACAGCCCAGGCCGGTCAGGGCGAACCGACGGGCCATCGCCCGCGCCCCGGCCACGTCACCCGCGCCGAGGGCGGCACCGACCAGTGCCTGTGCGGCGATGGCCAGGGCGTCCAGGGCGAGTGCGGTGAAGAACCAGAGTTGCAGGGCGATCTGGTGCGCGGCGACCGACGCGGCACCGAACCGGGCGGCCACCGCGGTGGCCGAGAGGAAACTGATCTGGAAGGCCGCGCCGCGCACGAGCAGGTCCCGACCGAGGACGAGTTGGTCGGCGATCATCTTCGGTCGGGGTCGCAGTGACACCCGCTCGGCGACCAGCGCGCCGACGAAGAGCAGCCCGCCGATGGTCTGGGCGACCACGTTCGCGACCGCGCTGCCGGCCAGGCCGAGCCCGGCGGGGTAGACCAACAGTGGGCAGAGCGCGGCCGAGAGCACGTTCGGTCCGAGCACGAAGTACAACGGGCGACGGGTGTCCTGCACCCCCCGGAGCCAGCCGTTGCCGGCGGCGGCGAGCAGCAGCCCGGGGGCTCCGAAGGTGGCGATCCGCAGCCACTGCGCGGCAGCCGCGGCCACCTCCGGGTCGTCGCCGGCGAGAAGCCGGGCCAGCGGCGTGGCCCCGACCTGTGCCAGCACCAGGAGCAGTACGCCGACGGCGAGGGCCAGCCACGACGCCTGTACGCCCTCGGCGACGGCCGCGGCACGGTCGCCGGCGCCGAACCGGCGGGCGGACCGGCCGGTGGTGCCGTAGGCGGTGACCGTGCCGAGCCAGACGATCAGGGTGAGGACCGTGCCGCCCACCGCCAGCGCGGCCAACGGCACCCGACCGAGGTGCCCCACCACGGCGGTGTCGACCAGCACATAGAGGGGTTCGGCGGCGAGGACGACCAGGGCCGGTACGGCGAGTTGGGCGATCCGGCGTGAGGAGACCGGCGGCGCGGGCGTGCCGGTGGCGGTGAAGCTACTCATCGCGGCTGATCCTGGCACGATCAGCGTAAGGAGCGCAATGTTCTGCTGGGCTTACTCTCCAGTGGGCGCCGAAGCGCTCCGGTCAGACCACGATGCGGGCCGGGTACGACGATCGGCTGGCGGCCGAGAACTGCGGCTCGGCCGTCAGCCGAGGATCGCCGAGTACGTCACTGGCGGGTGTCCATCGACGTCTGCAGGGCGCGCCGCGCCTGCTCGCGTGCCTCGTCGGTGGTCTCCTGCTTGCTCTTCGCCGGCTTGGTCGCCATCGGAAACTCCTTTTCCAGGGTGCGCCGAACCGCTTGAGCCGCGGCCGGTCGCGTGCGGGTTCTGCTGATGCCGTGGACGCCCTCCGGGGTCGCCGGACGGGTTGGTCGGGGCAGCGTGAGCCCGGGTCGGTTGACCCTGGAGGCGGACGGTGTCCGGTCGGGCACCGTCGTACGCATCACAAAACCAAGCTATCGTTCAGGTCCACATCCTGTGCACCATTCCCGCGATACGGAACGGTACGAGGCCGTGACCTGCGGTGTCAGCGCGCGAAGAAGTGCCAGCCCACCCACCACCAGAACCCGAACAGGCCGATACGGCCCACCGGGACCGGGCCGACCTCGTACCGCATCACGGTGGCGCAGACGTCGCCCAGGGTCGGGATCCGGGACCCCTCCCGTCGGGCGGCCCACTCCACCGCGGCGAGCAGGACAAAGGCCAGCACGAAGCCGCCGATCGCCAGCATCCTGGTCGCGCTCATCGGCGTACCAGCGCCCAGAACGCCGCCAGCCAGCCGAAATACGCGGCCGAGCGGGTCATTTCGTCCTTCAGCAACGGATCGGCGAGGCGGGAGAAGGTGGGAAAATCGTCACCGGAGCCGAGCACGAAGGTCGCCCCCTCGAACACCCCGAAGACCGCCACCGGCAGCACCCACCAGATGGTGCCGGGCATCGGACGGCCGGAGTGCGGACGGCGCGGCAGCCGGTTGGTGAGTCCGAGCCAGATCAGTGCACCACCGGTGCCGAGCGTGTAGAGGTTGGCCGAGAGCGAGAACGACTGCAACTGACCGCCGACCAGTGACAGGCCGGCGAGGACCGGGAGGGAAACGACTGGTTTGTCCCAGGGACGTGGCAGATCTACGGCTATTTCCGAGGGCTGCTCCATCTTCCGATTGTGCCCGCGGTCACAGAGAGCCGAAAGTGCGTTACTCCCCTGGCTTGTCCCCGATCTCGCGACCCTGCGCCGCCCCGGACGCGCGGGACCTCGACCCCGCGCCGGCCCGGGTCGTGACGAGGGCCCGGGTCGTTACTCCAGCCCGGGTCGTTACTCCGGCTCCGCCAGCACCCGGTCGAGTTCGGTGCGGATCGCGGCGACGACGTCGTTCGCGGAGCCACGGCCGGTGAAACCCGCCGCCAACCGGTGGCCGCCACCGCCGAGCGCCACCGCCACCCGGCTCACGTCCACCGGACCCTTGCTCCGCATCGAAACCGCCCACTCCGACTCGGCGACCTGCTTCAGCACACAACTCACGTCAGCCTCGGCGGTGCAGCGCACCGAATCGATCAGGGCCTCCAGCACGTACGCCGGCTGTCCGTGTCGGGCCAGGTCGTCGAGGGTGGCGTAGGTCCACACCAGCCCGAGCCCGGCCGCGGCCTCCGGTTCGAGTTCGGCCCGGCCCAGCACGTCACCGTAGAGACGGACCGCGCCGAAGGGGCGGGTGTCGAAGACCCGGCGAGAGATCTCCTCCGGTCGGAGCCCGGTCGCCAGCAACCGCGCGGCCATCTCGTGTACGGCCGGAGTGGTCATGGCGAACCGGAACGAACCGGTGTCGGTGGTCAACGCGACGTAGAGGCACTCGGCGATCTCCCGATCGAGCGGGACGTCCAGCCGATCGAGCAGGCCCTCCACCACCACCGAGGTCGCCGCCGCGAACGGGTCGACCAGGTGGATCCGGCCGAAACGGGTGTTCGAGGCGTGGTGGTCGAGCACCACCACCTCACCGGCCCGGTCCAGCCGATCGGCCAGATCACCGATCCGGGAGACGCTCGCCGCGTCGAAACAGAGCACCAGGTCCGGATCGGTCCAGGCGTCGGCGGCCGGGACGAGCAGGTCGAGGCCGGGCAGGCCACTGAACGGTTCGGCTACTCCGGGCGGCCCGGGAAAGGTCGCCTGGAGCTGCCGCAGACCCATCCGGCGTAGGCCGAGCGCACAGCCGAGCATGCTGCCGAGCGCGTCCCCGTCCGGGTTGACGTGGCAGATGAGCAACACCCGCCCGTCCGCCGCGACGGAGCGTACGGCCGCGACCGCCGCCGCCCAGTCAGCCCCTGACGGAGCGGCGTCAGCCGGCGACTGGGCCAGCGCCGGGCCGGTCAACGCCGGTCACCGGCGTTGGTCGGCGGCTCGTCCTCGTCGTCGGGTCCGTCTTCTTCGTCCTCGTCCTCGTCGTCCTCAAGCTTGTACGGCTGCGCGTCCCCGGCGTACTCGGCGCTGGCCGCCCGACGTTGCACCTCCGCGTCCGCGCTGCGCGCCACGGCGAGCAGGTCGTCGATGTGCTTGACCTGGTCCTGGACGTTGTCGAGGGTGAAGGTCAGGGTCGGCGAGTGCCGCAGCCCCAGGGCCTTGCCGACGGTGCTGCGCAGCATGCCCTTGGCGCTTTCCAGCGCGGCAGCGGTGGACGCCTGCTCGGTGGCGTCGCCGAGAACGGTGTAGAACACCGTGGCGTCCCGCAGATCCGCGGTGATCCGGGCATCGGTGATCGTGATCATGCCGAGCCGGGGATCCTTGATCTGGGTACGCACCACGGAAGCCACCAGCTCCCGGACACGCTCAGCGTGCCGGCGTACCTTGGCTGGGTCCGACATTTCCGCACCTCCACGGCATACCAACTCCCGGTCTCCACCGGCGGCACGGACGCGCCACCAGCGGCCACCGGCCGACTTTTGAACATTACCTGCGCCTCCCGCCGGAGCGCTCCCGGGCGTGACCCCGAGGGCGGTGACCGGTGGCGGCGCTCTCGGAGACGGACCCACCGTCCCCGATCAGTCGTCCTCGCCGTGCAGCCGACGCCGCACGGAGAGCAACTCGATCTCGGGCCGTCCGGCGACCAGGCGCTCGCAGTTGTCGAGCACCTCGCCGACGTGTCCGGCCTCGGCGGCGACCACAGCGACCGCGATCTCGGCCCGCCCGTGCAGTTCGAGCGCGCCCACCTCGGCGACCGAGATCTCGAACCGGCGCAGGGCGGCCACGATCGGCCGGACATAGGCGCGCTTCGCCTTCAGCGACCGGGAATCCCCCGGCAGCAGTACGTCGAATAGAGCAGTTCCGGTAAACATCGAACCGACGATACCGCCCGGACACCCCGCATGATCAAGGGGTTTACGCCGGGTGGGCGTAAACCCCTTGATCAGTTGCAGCTACCGCGTCAGGCGCGGGTCTTCTCCCGCATCTCGAAGGTCTCGATGATGTCGCCAACCTGGACGTTGTTGTAACTGCCCAGTGTCAGACCACACTCGAAGCCTTCGCGCACCTCGGTCGCGTCGTCCTTGAACCGCTTGAGCGAGCTGATCGTGAGGTTGTCCGCCACGACCGCCCCGTCGCGCAGCAGGCGGGCCTTGGCGTTACGCCGGATGACCCCCGAGCGGACGATACAACCGGAGATGTTACCGATCTTGGAGGACCGGAACACGTCGCGGATCTCCGCGCTGCCGAGCTCGACCTCTTCGTACTCCGGCTTGAGCAGACCCTTCAGCGCCGCG
Source organism: Micromonospora sp. NPDC050417 (assembly GCF_044458865.1). Lineage (NCBI taxonomy): Bacteria > Bacillati > Actinomycetota > Actinomycetes > Micromonosporales > Micromonosporaceae > Micromonospora > Micromonospora sp. NPDC050417. Next base: position 90,889 of record NZ_JBITIH010000006.1, on the reverse strand, counting down.
TCGATCTCCTCGATGGCCTGGTAGATCACGGTGTAGTACCGGATCTCCACGCCCTCGCGGTCGGCGATCTCGCGAACCTTGTTCGAGGCCCGCACGTTGAAGCCGATGATCGTCGCCGCCTCGGCCGACGCGCTCGCCAGCATCACGTTGCTTTCCGTGATGGCACCGACGCCACGGTCGAGGATCTTGAGCTGAACCTCCTCGGGGATGTCCAGCTTGAACAGCGCGTCCTCCAGGGCCTCCACCGAACCGGAGACATCACCCTTGAGGATGAGGTTGAGCGAGGTCTTCTCGCCCTCCTTGATCTGCTCCATGAGCGTCTCAAGAGTGGCCCGACCACGGGAGTTGGCGAAGCTCGCCGCCCGCCGCCGTGCCTGCCGCTGTTCGGCGATCTGGCGCACCGTACGGTCGTCCGCGGCGGCCAGGAACGTGTCGCCGGCACTGGGCACCGCGGTCAGACCGAGCACCATGACCGGACGCGCCGGTCCGGCCTCGGCGACCTGGTTGCCGTTCTCGTCGAGCATCGCCCGGACACGTCCGTGCGCCCCACCGGCGACGATCGAGTCGCCGGCCCGCAGGGTGCCCTTCTGCACCAGCACCGTCGCCACCGCACCGCGACCCTTGTCAAGGTGCGCCTCGACCGCGACACCCTGCGCCGGACCGTCGATCGGAGCGGTCAGCTCCAGCGACGCGTCGGCGGTCAGCAGAATCGCCTCAAGCAGCTCGTCGATGCCGATGCCCGGCTTCGCCGCCACGTTGACGAACATGGTCTCGCCGCCGTACTCCTCGGCGACCAGGCCGTACTCGGTCAACTGCTGGCGAACCTTGTCCGGGTTCGCCTCCGGCTTGTCGACCTTGTTCACCGCGACCACGATCGGCACGTCCGCCGCCTTGGCGTGGTTGAGCGCCTCGATCGTCTGCGGCATCACGCCGTCGTCGGCCGCGACCACCAGCACCACGATGTCCGTCACCTGGGCACCACGGGCACGCATGGCGGTGAACGCCTCGTGACCCGGGGTGTCGATGAAGGTCAACGCCCGCTCGGAGCCGTCGTGCGGAACCCGCACCTGGTAGGCACCGATGTGCTGGGTGATGCCACCGGCCTCGCCCGCGACCATGTTGGTCTTGCGGATCGCGTCCAGCAGCTTGGTCTTACCGTGGTCGACGTGACCCATGACGGTCACCACCGGCGGGCGGGTGACCAGCCGGTCGGCGTCGATCTCGGCGTCGAGGTCGATGTTGAACTGCGCCAGTAGGGCGCGGTCCTCGTCCTCGGGGCTGACGATCTGCACGTCGAAGCCGAGGTGCTCACCCAGGAGCAGCAGGGTCTCGTCCGAGCAGGACTGGGTCGCCGTGACCATCTCGCCCAGGTTGAACATCTCCTGGACCAGCGAACCGGGGTTGGCGTTGATCCGGTCGGCGAAGTCCGACAGCGAGGCACCGCGCGACAGCCGTACGGCCTGGCCCTGACCCCGGGGTGCACCCGAGCTCATGGTCGGCGCGGACAGGTTGTCGAACTCTTGTCTGCGCTGCTTCTTCGACTTGCGACCACGGGTCGGCTTGCCCCCCGGACGCCCGAAGGCACCCGCGGCACCGCCGCCACGGCCACGACCGCCACCACCCGGACGGCCTGCGCCACCAGCGCCCGCACCGGCCGGCGCCCCGCCACCGGGGCCACCGCGGTAACCGCCACCGCCACCGGGGGCGCCACCGCCACCGCCCGGACGGAAGCCACCGCCACCGCCGCCGCCACCGGGACCGCCACGGAAGCCACCGCCACCGCCGCCGCCACCGGGACCGCCACGGAAGCCACCGCCACCGCCGGCACCACCGGGACGACCCGCACCGCCACCGGGACCACCCGGACGGCCGGGGCCGCCACCGGGACGACCGGGACGCTGGGTCGGCATCGACGCCGGGCTCGGCCGAGGCGGCATGGAGGCCGGACTCGGACGGGGCGGCATGGAGGCCGGGTTGGGCCGGGGCCCACCCGGGGCTGCCGGTCGCTGACCACCAGGGGTGATCCCGAACGGGTTGTTGCCGCCGCTACGTGCCGGCGGACGACCGCCGGGACCGGGCCGGCCGGGCGCCGGAGCACCCGGGTTCGCCGGCCGCGCCGCCGGGGAACCCGGACGCGGCGGCACCGCGTTCGGACCCGGCCGCGGACGGCTGGTCTGCGCGCCACCCTCGGCCGGAGGTTCCCGGCGCGGGGCGTCGCGCTGCTGCTGACGGGCGGCCTGAGCGGCCTTGACGGCCGCCTCCTGTTCCGCCTTGAGGGCGGCGGCACGCGCCTCCGCGGCCGCTACCTCGATGTCGTGCGCACTCGCCGGCTTGGCAGTCGGCGCCGGGGCTGCCGGCTGAGGCGGACCCGGAACGGGTCCCTTCGGCCGGACCGGAGGCGCGGTGGGCCGCCGGGGCGGCATGGGCTTCGCGGAAACCCTCGGCTCGCCCGGGGCGGTGGGCCCAGGGGTGGGCGCCGGGGCCGCGGAAGGGGCTGGGGTCGCCGGTGCGGCCGGAGCCGCAGAGTTCGACGACGCGACGAACGCGCCGCGCAACCGGCGGGCGACGGGCGCCTCGACCGTGCTCGACGCGGACTTCACGAACTCGCCCATTTCCTTCAACTTGGCGAGAACGGTCTTACTTTCGACCCCGAGCTCTTTTGCCAGCTCGTGTACGCGGGCCTTGCCTGCCACTGCACTCCTCACTCCGAGGTCGTGCGGGCAGTACCCGCAACGACCTCACTCGTGCACTTGAAGCCTGGTCATTTCTGGGACTTCATCGTGTGCTCATGTAAGTCGTCCTACCTTGCTTGCGACCCTCGCCCGGCCGGATTGCCGGACGTACTGGTTGACGCATTGATGTGCTCGGCCAACGCCCCGGTATCCGGGACACCAGAGACACGCAGTGCCCGCCCGAAGGCGCGCCGCCGCTGTGCCAGCGCGAGACACGCCGGATCTGGGTGCAGGTGCGCCCCCCGACCCGGCAGTTTGCGGGCCGGATCGGGTCGGAGATTGTAGTCAACCCCGTCGCCGACCGCGATAACCCGCAGCAACTCTCCAGCCGGCGCACGTCGCCGACAGCCCACACAGGTGCGCTCCGGCCACGCGTGTCGTACCACTGGGAAAGTCTACCCCTACCCGGCCGAGATCGCTCCGCCCGGCTCAGTCACGTGATCAGCAGCGCCCCGCGCACCGGTCGGAGCGGGGCTGCTCACCTGTTCGTTGTCCGGTCGGATGTCGATTCGCCAACCGGTCAGACGCGCAGCCAAGCGGGCATTCTGCCCCTCCCTGCCGATCGCCAACGAGAGCTGGAAATCTGGCACGGTGACCCGGGCCGTACGGCTGGCCAGGTCCACCACGTCGACCCGGAGCGCCTTGGCCGGCGACAACGCGTTGCCGACGAAGTTCGCCGGGTCCTCGGACCAGTCGATGATGTCGATCTTCTCGCCGTGCAGCTCGCTCATCACCGCGCGGACCCGCTGTCCCATCGGACCGATACAGGCACCCTTGGCGTTCACTCCCGGAATGGTCGACCGGACCGCGATCTTCGTACGGTGACCTGCCTCACGCGCGATCGCCGCGATCTCCACGGTGCCGTCCGCGATCTCCGGCACCTCCAGGGCGAAGAGCTTCTTCACCAGGTTCGGGTGCGAACGGGAGAGGGTGATCTGCGGTCCACGGAAGCCCTTGGCCACATGGACCACCACGCAGCGCAACCGCTGGCCGTGTTCGTAGATCTCGCCCGGCACCTGCTCGGGCTGGGGCAGCACGGCCTCCAGCTTGCCCAGGTCGACGCTGACGATCCCCTTCTCGGCCCGCCCCTCGTGCGCCTGGACCACGCCGGTGACCAGGTCACCCTCGCGGCCGACGTACTCACCGAAGTGAACCTCGTCGGTCGCCTCACGCAGACGCTGAAGGATCACCTGCTTCGCGGTCATCGCGGCGATGCGGCCGAAGTCGTGCGGAGTGTCGTCCCACTCCCGGCCGACCACACCCTCCTCGTCGATCTCCTGGGCGTAGACGAGGGCGGCCCCGGTCTTGCGGTCGATCTCGACCCGGGCATGCGTCTCCGCGCCCTCGGTGTGCCGGTAAGCAGTCAGCAACGCGGTCTCGATCGCCGCGAGGATCGTGTCGAACGGGATCTCCCGCTCGCGCTCCAGAGCGCGCAGTGCCGCGAGGTCGATGTTCACCTCTCCTCGCCCTCCACATCTTCGTCGTCAGTGTCGTCGGTTTCGGGCAGGTTCCCGGCCACCGTCTCCGGCTGGCCGTCGTCCTCGTCGTCCTGGTCGTCGTCTTCCTGGTCGTCGTCTTCCTGGTCGTCGTCGAACTCGGCGAGGTCCTCGTCCGCCACCTCGTCGAGGCGACTGAACTCCACCTGCACCCGGCCCGGGCCCAGGTCCGCGTACGCCCATTCGGTCGTACGCCCGTCCAGGTCGAACCGGACCCACTCGTCGTCGGCGGCGACCACCCGCCCGGTGATCTGCCGCTCGGCGGAACGCCGGGACTCCGACGCCGCCTCCGACAGACGCTGCTCCGGCGCGGGCTGTCCGGTGCCGGAAGTGGTGACCTTGACCAGCCGTCCGACGTTGCGCCGCCAGTGGCGGGGCAGGGTCAGCGGCCGGTCCACCCCGGGAGAGCTGACCTCAAGCTGGTACTCGCCGGCAACCAGGTCGCCACCGGTCTCCTCGGCCAGGTCGAGCGCTGCCGAGATGGCCCGGGAGATGTCGGCGACCGCGTCGAGGTTGATCCCCTGGTCGCCGTCCACGATGATCCGAACCACGTGTCGGCGGCCGGCGCGGGAGACCGAGACGTCCTCCAGGTCGTAGCCGGCGGCGGTCACCACCGGCTCGATCACTGCCCGCAACCGGGCCCGGCGAGCCGCAAGGTCACCCCGCGGGCGCTCTGCGGCCCGGCGCTCACCAGACCGTGGAGCGGCCGTCGACCGGCTGGCGGCACGGCCACGCTGCGTCATATCCGCACCCCTTTCCGAATCGTCGGCGGCCCGTCCGGGCAGCCATGCCAGTGCGCCACCGGGCGAAGACGCGCCCGGCGGCTGCGCAGAGCGTAACGCGCGGGTCGACCGGCGAGCCGGGCGGCGCACCGACCGGCCCCGGCGCTGGATGCCGGCCTTGCGCTCGGACCGCAGCGCCCATGGTGTTGACTTGGCCCGGTGCGGACCCCGGACACGAATCCAGACTCGCGCGTACGGGGACGGTCCCGACGCGACGTCATGCGTGCGGTCGGGCTGGTGGCACTGGCCACCGGAACCGGTTCACTGAGCGCGTGCGGGCTCTTCGACGACGAGCAGGTGCCACCACCACCCGACCCACTCGCCGTACTGGTGACCAACGCGCTCGACCTCGCCGGCCGGTACGACGCGGCGATGGCAGCCTTCCCGGAGCTCGCCGATCGACTCGGCCCGGTCGCGCAGGCCCACCGCGCGCACGCCGAGGAACTCGCCCGGGTGACCCACACCACGTTGCCGAGCGGCGCCGCGACCCCCGGCGCGACCGGCGAGCCGTCCGCTCCCGTTGCCGGGGACCAGAAAGCCACCCTGGCGCTGCTGCGCACGGCCGAGACCGAGGGGCGGCAGACGATGGCCAAGGCGTGCATCGACGCGCCGCCGGAACGGGCCGCCCTGCTCGGCTCCATCGCCGCGGCCCGCGCCACCCACCTGGAGGTGCTCCGATGAGCGCGGCGCTGGAGGCGGCACTGACCGCCGAGTACGCGGCGATCTTCGCGTACGGGCCGATCGGGGTGCGCCTCGACGGTGCCGCCGCAGCCGACGCCCGCGCCGCCGAGGCCGCACACCGGACCCGGCGGGACGCCCTGGTGCTGCTCCTGACCACGGGCGGGGGCAAGGCCCCGGCCGCCGCGCCCAGCTACGAACTGCCGTTCCCGGTGACCGACGCGGCGGCGGCGATGCGGTTGGCGGTGGAGATCGAGGAACGTACCGCGGGGATCTGGCGCGCGGCGCTCGCCGGGACCACGGGGGCGGAGCGCGAGCGGGCCCTCGACGCGCTGACCGACTGCGCGGTACGGGCCACCCGGTGGCGACGTACCGCCGGGATCGACCCGGTGACGGTGGCCTTCCCGGGGCGCCCGGCCTGACCTGTCACCGCCTTCCCGCTGCCGAGTTGCCAGCGGGATACCCCGTATACATACTCGGTAGCCGTGTCCATCCGCTACGGCCTGCTCGCCCTGCTCGAACGCGGGCCGATGTACGGCTACCAGCTCCGTTCCGCCTTCGAGGAGTCGATCGGAGCCGCCTGGCCACTCAACATCGGTCAGGTCTACACCACTCTCGGCCGCCTCGTCCGGGACGGGCTCGTCCGCGCCCTACCGGAACACGAGGCGGGGCAGCGCCCGTACCAGATCACCGAGGCCGGACGCGCTGCGCTGGCCTCCTGGTTCGACACCGCGGTCAACCACGCCGACCGACCGCGGGACGAATTGACGATCAAGCTGGCGCTGGCGCTCGCGACACCCGGCGTCGACGTCGCCACGGTGGTGAGCACCCAGCGCGCGGCGACCAAACGGGCCTTGCAGGAGTTCGTCCGCCGCAAGGTCCGGGAGACCTCGACCGAGAACGTCTCCGGACGGTTGGTGCTCGATGCGATGATCTTCCAGACCGAGGCGGAGATCCGCTGGCTCGACCACTGCGCGGAGAGCCTCGCCGCCCCGACCGTCGTCGCCGAACAGCCGTGACAACCGGGGGCTGTTCTTTTCCGTGATTCCCGGCACACTGTCACGATGTCCGCACTCGGTACGATCGCCCGCCGGTTCAGCCACCGGCGCTGGTTCGCCCGAAGCGTCCGGTTCGTCGTGCCGCTCGACCGGTTGATCGGCCGGCTCTCCAAGGGACGGGTGGTGGCACTCGGCATCGCCCCGTCGCTGATCATCACCACCACGGGTCGCCGTTCCGGGCAGCCGCGCAGCAATCCCCTGCTCTACGTACGCGACGGCGGCGCGTACGTGGTGATCGGGTCCAACTGGGGCCAGACCCAGCACCCGGCCTGGTCACTCAACCTGCTCGCCGACCCGATCGCCACGGTCACCCTCGGCGGTGCCCGGATCCCGGTCCGGTCCACCCTGGCCGAGGGGGCCGAACGGGAGCGCCTCTGGCGGCTGCTCCTGCGGGAGTGGCCGGCGTACCAGACCTATGTGGAGCGAGCCGGCGGGCGCGACATCCGGATCTTCCGACTGGCTCCGGAGGGCCCCGCCGAGGCGACCGGGCCAGGTGTGCCCGACCGCCAGCGGCCCTGATTCCCGTCGCGGAGGCTAGGCGGATCAGCCGAGCGGACCGCCGAGCCCGATCAGCCGACCCACCAGGTACGTGACCAGCGCCGCCGCCATCCCGAGCAGCAGTTGCCGGCCACCGCTCATCCACCACGGGCGGCTCGTGAACCGGGCGACCAGCGCACCGGCCACGAAGAGCCCCAACGCACCGACGCCGAGCGCCAGCCAGAGGCTGGTGAAGCCGACCAGATAGGTGAGCAACGGCACCAGGGCACCGATCGAGAAGCAGACCAGCGAGAGGATCGCTGCGGTCCACGGGCTGGGCTGCTCGTCCGGGTCGACGCCCAGTTCCTCGCGTACGTGCACGCGCAGTGCCTCGTCCGGGTTGTCCCTCAGCGCGGCGGCCACCTGATCGGCGAGTTCGCGGGGCAGCCCTCGCCGCACCCAACTGTCGGCCAGTTCCCGCGCCTCCGCCTCCGGGTGGCGCTCCAACTCGCGCCGCTCCTTGGCGATCTCGGCGGCCAACTGCTCGTTCTGCGACCGGACGCTGGTGTACTCACCGAGCCCCATCGAGATCGCACCGGCGACCAGGCCGGCCACGCCGGTCACCACGATGGTGTGCGGCGTGACGCCGCCTCCGCCGACACCGGCGATCAACGCGATGTTGGTGACCAGACCGTCCATGGCGCCGAAGACCGCCGGGCGCAGCCAACCGCCGGAGACGTCGGCGTGATGGTCCTCGCGGGCCGCCGCGGGCGCGTCGGTCATGGCAGGGTGAGGATCTCGTGACCGTCCTCGGTGACCAGGATCGTGTGCTCGAACTGTGCAGTCCAGCGCCGGTCCTTGGTCACCACCGTCCAACCGTCGGCCCACATGTCGTACTCGTGCGTGCCGAGGGTGATCATCGGTTCGATGGTGAAGGTCATCCCGGGTTCCATCACGTCGGTCGGCCGGGGGCTGTCGTAGTGCGGCACGTAGAGGCCGCTGTGGAAGGTCTCGCCGATGCCGTGACCGGTGAAGTCGCGTACGACGCCGTAGCCGAAGCGGCGGGCGTAGGACTCGATCACCCGGCCGATGACGTTGATCTGCCGACCGGGGGCGACCGCCTTGATCCCCCGCATCATCGCCTCGTGGGTCCGCTCCACCAGCAGCCGCGCGGGCTCGTCCACCGTGCCGACACAGAACGTGGCGTCGGTGTCGCCGTGTACGCCGTCGATGAAGGCGGTGACGTCGACGTTGATGATGTCGCCGTCCTCCAGCACGGTGGAGTCCGGGATGCCGTGGCAGATGACCTCGTTGAGACTGGTGCAGCAGGACTTGGGGAAGCCCCGGTAGCCGAGGGTCGACGGGTACGCGCCGTGGTCGACGAGGAACTCGTGCACGACCCGGTCGATCTCGTCGGTGGTGACGCCCGGCTTGCAGTGCTCACCGGCGAGCTGGGTCGCCTGTGCCGCGAGCCGGCCCGCGACCCGCATCTTCTCGATCGTCTCCGCCGTCTGGACGTGCGACCCGCGCCACTGCTTCGGGCGCGTCTTGCCGACGTATTCCGGTCGCGCGATGTGCGGCGGCACCGGCCGCCACGGCGAGAGCGTGCCTGGGGTGAGGGGTGCGCGGACGGTCATGCCGTCCAGCCTATCGTCGGGCCCCGGAGCACTCACCACACCGTGACACCTGCCACGAGCGGTGCCGGCAGGGCGATCGCGCCCACGTCGGTCCGATCCGCTGCCCGACCCGTGTCAGTTGGCCAAGCGCCGCCAGAAGGTGACCTCGGTCCCCGCCGAGGTGCGGTTGACACTCAACTCACCGAGCGCCCTGATCAGCGCCAGTCCCCGGCCACGGAACCCCGGGTCGTCGGACTCCCGCCACTGGCCGCTGTCGCGTACGGTCGCGACCACCGTCCCGTCGGCGACCGTCACCTCGACGGTGATGCTCCGCTCGGCCGGTGACACGGGGTGCTCTATCGCGTTGGCCGCCGCCTCGGAGACCGCGACCACCAGGTCGAACAGATCGGGCTCGCCCACCCCGTGCCCGGTGAGAAAATCCGTCAGCCGCTTGCGCAGGGCGCCCAGTCGGGTCGGATCCGCGGGCAGTCGCAGCGCGAGCCGCTCGGGGGCGTTGTCGGCGAGCAGCATGACTGCCACGTCCTCGGCCCGGGGGCGGCGCGGTGCCTGGACAAAACGAACGTGGACCAGTTCCTCGATCTCCTCCTCGGCCGGCCCGTGCGGAATCGCCGCGAGCGGCTCCCCGCCCTCCCGGTGGCTGACGAGGTCGCTGACGGCCTGACCGGGGGGCCCAGAATCCGGGCCGCGACCGTCCCTCACCCCCACGGTGGTGTGCACCGGGACCTGGTTGGCCTGGTGGAACAGGAGTCGCACCCCGGACGGCAGGCGGGTCTCCACCGTCTCGTAGCGGGTGTCCGACCGCTCCCCGACCGGCGGGCCGAGCGGTCGCCGGTGCAGCAGGTCGATCTGGCCTTCGGGGCCGAGGCAGAGCGGCGACGGATGCCCTGCGCTGGCGTACCGAAGCTCACCGGTGCCCGGGTCGAACTGGAGACAGAGCACGATCGCGTCCCACCGGCGACGGGCGTGGCCGAAATGGTGGTTGAGCCGGGTAAGGGCGGTGCCGGGAGGGACTCCGGCGAGGAGGTGGGCCAGCAACGCCGTACGGAGCTGCCCCATCGCCGCCACCGCGAGCACGCCGGTGTCGAGGACCTCCCCCACCACCAGCACCAGATGGCCGTCACCGCGGGTGACCACGTCGTACCAGTCGCCGCCCGCCACCAGATCGGCCTCGGCGGTGAGTTGACGCAGCCCGTACCCCGGGTGGGCGTTCCTCCGCCTGCCGTCTGTCGCCGGGCCCGAACTCATCTCGCCTCCTGCTTCGGTGAGTGCGTCCGGGTGCCCTTGCGCCCTCTCACCGTGCCCGCCCATGTACCCGATCCGACCAGCGCCGTAACGCGTTGACCGAGGTGAGTTGGTCAGGACGCCGACCGGTCAGGAGAGGACCGGCAGCCCGTCGATGCTGGTGCTGTTGCGGCTGGCCCGGTATTCGAACAGTTCGGTCGGGCCGCGCCGGGAATGCGCCTGGATGAGTAGGTCGCGGTCCCCCTGGTAACGCATCAGTGGCACCGCGAAACCGCACGAGTCGCTGACCCGCTCGACCTCGACCGTGATGACCGACCGTAACGCGTGCAGATCGGGCGCGTCGGGAAAGGCGTCCAGCAACGCGGCGCAGCGCGGGTCGTCGACCAGTGCCGCGTCGCCGCGGCCGTGCAGCCGGAGCACTTTCGGCGGCCCGTCGAAGGCGCAGAACATGATCGTGATCCGGCCGTTCTGCCGCAGGTGTGCGAGGGTCTCCGCGCCACTGCCCAGGTAGTCGAGGTACGCGACCCGGTCGGGGCCGAGAATCGAGAACGTGCCGGTCATGCCCTTCGGGCTGAGGTTGACGTGGCCGTCCGGTCCCGAGGGCGCGGTCGCCACGAAGAACATCGGCTGCGCCTGGATGAAGTCACGAAGTCGGGCGTCGATCTCCGGGTACACCTTCCCCATTCCGCGATGGTGACATGTCCGGTACGTGAACCGCGGTCCCGTTCCCGCCAGGCGGACCGGGGCGACCACCTGGTAATCGCGTTGCCGAACCAGCGGCGCCGGCGCATCCTGGTGCAGGAACACCCCACCGCCGTGCTGCCGGCCGGTGGCGGACCACCGGTCATTCCCGCCGCCCGGAACACCCGGGCCCACGTCGGGTCCTCGGACGACCCGGCGTACGCGACGGCGCGGGGCGCGGTCACCTCTCTCCTCCGCACGGCGCCCGCCGTGCCAGCGCCCGTCCCGCGCCGTCGCACCCCACCACCGGTGGCGAATCGTCTGGCCCTCAAGGCGGCGAGGACGTCAGACGACCGCCACGCCGATCACCCAGGTCAGGGCAATGGCGAGACCGACGCCGAGTTCGACCAACATGGCCAGACCGGCCGCCTTGAGTGCGTCCTTCGTGGATGGCCAGGCGAGCCGCCAGTCGCCCAGGCGTAGCCACTCGGCCAGCCACACCCCGAGTACGAACCCACCGATCAGTCCCACCACCGGCACCACGAAGAACCCCACCAGGCCGAGTACGCCACCGGCGAGCAGGGTGCTGTTCGGCACCCCGGTCTGCTTCAGGTTCCGACCCGGCCAGGCGTACTTGATCACGGTGCCGACCAGGGTCAACGCGGTGGCGATCCCGAGCACCACCCATCTGCCCCAGCCGGCGTCGTCGAAGATCGCCCAGAGCAGCACCCCACCCCAGCAGAGCGGTAGAGCCGGGAGCACCGGCATGAGCACGCCGACGATGCCAGCGACGATGAGCAGCCCGGCGACGAAGGTGACGAGGGAATCGGTGTCCATCAGATCCACCCGGTCAGCCTGCCCTACCCTGGTCGGTTTCGCGTAGCCGCGCGGTGATGACGTCCGCGGCCACCGGCGCACCGTAGAAGAGTCCCTGTCCGGTGTCGCAGTTCAGCGCCTGCAACCGCTCGGCCTGCCTGGCGGTCTCCACCGCCTCCGCCGTCACCGACAGGCCCAACGCGTGCGCCAGCCGGACCAGCGCGTCCACGATCCGCTCGTCGACCTGGGCGAGCGCGTCGCCGGATCGGATCCCCTCGACGAACGGGGCGGCGAGCTTCAGCGAGTGGATCGGCAACCGCCGCAGGTACGCCAGATTCGAGTAGCCGGTGCCGAAGTCGTCGATGGCGAGACGTACGCCGAGCGCGGCGAGTCGGCGCAGCGAACGTACCGGCTCGCCGCCGGTGGCCATGACCGCGCTCTCGGTGATTTCGAGCTGGAGCAGTTCGGCCGGGAACCCGGTGTCCCGGAGCACCTCGGCGACCATGTCGACCACGCCCGGATCGTTCGCCTGCCGTACGGCCAGGTTCACACTGACCACCAGTCGGCTGTCCGGGAACTCGCGCCGCCAGCGGCTCCCGTACGCACACGCCTGATGCAACACCCACCGGCCCAGCCGGATGATCAGACCGGTCTCCTCGGCCAGCCCGATGAACTGGTCCGGACCGAGCAGCCCCAGCTCCGGGTGCCGCCACCGGACCAGCGCCTCGACCGCGCGCAGCGACCCGTCGGTCATCGCCACGATCGGTTGGTAGTCCACGATGAACTCGCCGCGTTCCAGGGCGGCCGGCAACACCGCGGCGAGCCCCGCGCGGGCGTTGTCCCGGGCGCCCCGCTCGGCGTCGTACACCGCCCACCGCCCCCGACCGTCCGCCTTCGCCCAGTAAAGGGTGGCGTCGGCGGCCTTCATCAGGTCGGCCGGGCAGGTGTCGGCGAGCGTCCCCTCGACCAGGCCGATGCTCGCCGAGACCTCAAGCTGCTGGTCCCCCACCTGCACCGGCTCCGCGACGGTGGCCAGCGCCGCCTCCGCCACCTCGATCACCTCGTCCGGGCCGCCGCTCTGCTCGACCAGGATGACGAACTCGTCGCCGCCCATCCGGGCCACCAGGTGACCGCGGGCGGAGACCGACGCGGCCAACCGCTGCGCCACCACGCCCAACAGCCGGTCGCCGAGATCGTGCCCGAGACTGTCGTTGATCGCCTTGAAGCCGTCGAGGTCGAGGAAGCAGAGACCGACCCGGTCGGCCGGTTTGCCGTCGGCGAAGACCGCCGCCAGCCGATCGAAGAAGAGGGTACGGTTCGGCAGCCCGGTCAACGGGTCGTGCAGCGCCTGGAAGCGCAGTCGCTGCTGGAGTTCGTACCGTTGGGTGATGTCCTCGACCATGGCCACGACGAACCTGGGCCGGCCGTCGTCGTGCCGGATGAGCGAGAGCGCCAGGTCGGTCCAGACCACGCTGCCGTCCTTGCGGTGGTAGCGCTTCTCCACCCGGGCCGCCTCCCGCTTGCCCTCGACCAGCTCCTGGTAGAGCTCGGCCAGGGGCCCGACGTCCTCCGGGTGGCAGAACTCGGTCACCTGCCGGTCGCGCAGCTCGTCGACGGCGTAACCGAGCATCTCGGCGAAGACCTGATTCAGGTCGATGATCCGGCCGGCGGTGTCGGCGATGCCGATCCCGAGCGCGGCGCCGCTGAAGACCGCCCGGAACCGCGCCTCGCTGTCCCGCAACGCCTGCTCGGTCTCGTCCCGTGCCTGCCAGGCCGACCGGCTGATCCGTTCCTGCTGGCTGAAGGTCAGCTCGCGCAGTGCCCGCGCGAAACCGGCCGCCAGGCCGCCCTGCAACCGGCCGATCCGGTGCCGTACCGCCGGTGAGTCGGGCTGCTCCGGCAGGACCGCGTGGGCGAACCCGGTGCCGAGGGCGCGGACCGACCAGTCGAGCATGGCCGGATCGGTGAAGTGCGCACCGACCAGTGCCCGGCCGACGTCGTCGGCGGGGTCGGCGCTGAACGGCTCGGCGAGCAACGCCCGCGCCAGGCGGACCACGTGTACGCCGAGCAGCCGCTCGGTCTCGGCGGAACTCATCGGCACGAAGCCGAGGCGGGCCATCGCGCCGGCCCACTGCTGCGCGTACCGCTGCACACCGGCCCGGCTGAACTCCTCGCCGCTGGCCGGTGGGACGGGGGCCGGCACCGTTACCCGCCGAGTCGTTCCGGGCGGTCCACCCGGTCGCCGGCCGGCGACGGCACGCCGTCCCCAGTGGACGGATCTACCTCCGGGCGACGTTCGTCAGGCAGTTGCATGGTCCGCCTCAGCTCATTCCGCCGGTACCCCGACCGGCCCGTGGAGCCATCGAGCATACGCGTGGACGAGACGCCCGTGGCCCCACCGAAAGTCCGTACGCTCAGCCCTTCGGTGCTAGTCCACCGCCACTTCGTGCCCCTCGGGGGTCTACTCCGCCGCCTCCAGCATCAACGCGACGCCCTGACCGACCCCGATGCACATCGTGCAGAGCGCCCGCCGCGCCCCCCGGTGCCGCAGTTCCAGCGCGGCGGTCAACGCCAGCCGGGCGCCGCTGGCGCCGAGCGGGTGCCCGAGCGCGATCGCCCCACCGTTCGGGTTGACGTGCTCGGCGTCCTCCGGCAGCCCCAACTCCCGCAGGACCGCCACCGCCTGGGCGGCGAACGCCTCGTTCAACTCGACCACGTCGACCTCGCCGAGGCTGAGTCCGAGTCGGTCGAGCAACCGGTTGGTGGCCGGCACCGGGCCGATCCCCATCACCCGGGGCGGCACGCCGACGGCCGCCGATCCGGTGATCCGGGCCAACGGGGTCAGCCCGTACCGCCGGACCGCCTCGGCGCTGGCGACCAGCACGGCCGCCGCACCGTCGTTGACCCCGGAGGAGTTGCCGGCGGTCACCGTGCCACCGTCCCGGAACGGCGTCGGCAGCGCCGCGAGCCGCTCGATCGTCGTCTCCCGTGGGTGCTCGTCGAGCGTGACCAGCCGGGTCTCCCGGCGACCCGCCGGAACCTCGATCGGCACGATCTCCTCGGCGAACCGGCCGCTGGCCTGCGCGCGGGCGGCCCGCTGCTGGGAACGGAGGGCAAAAGTGTCCTGTGCCGCCCGGTCGACGCCGTACTCGGCGGCCACGTTCTCGGCCGTCTCCGGCATCGCGTCGGTGCCCCAACCGCGCTGCATCAGCGGGTTGACGAAACGCCAGCCCAGGGTGGTGTCGTAGATCTCCGCCGCACGGGAGTAGGGGGTGGTCGCCTTCGGCTGCACGAACGGGGCGCGGCTCATGCTCTCCACCCCGCCGGCCAGCACGAGGTCGGCCTCGCCCGCGATGACCGCGCGGGCGGCGATCCCGATCGCGTCGAGGCCCGATCCGCAGAGGCGGTTGACCGTGGTGCCGGGCACGTTCTCCGGCAGACCGGCGAGCAGGGACGCCATCCGGGCCACGTTCCGGTTGTCCTCGCCGGCCTGGTTGGCGCAGCCGAACACCACGTCGTCCACCGCCGCCCAGTCGACGTCCGGGTGGCGGGCCACGAGTTCCCGGATCACGTGCGCCGCGAGGTCGTCGGGGCGGACCCCGGCGAGCGCGCCGGCGTATCGGCCGATCGGGGTACGGACACCGGAAACGAGGTATGCCACTGTCACGCCGGGCAGCATAGCCATCCAGTGTCGGGCTCACCGGCGGCGGCCGGAGCGCCGGGGATAGTTTGTTCCCATGCGCCGGACCATGGTCGCGCGCGGCGCCGCGGCCTGCGTGCTGGCGGGCACGGTCACCGTGACCCTCGCCGTCGTCGTCGGCCCCACCTCCGCCCTCTCCGGGTACGTCAGCGAGGCCGGCGTGGGTGCCGGCGGGTACGTCACCGCGTACCGGTTGGGGGTTCTCGGGGTGGCCGTCGCCCTGCTCCTGTTCGCCACCGCACTCGCCCAGGTGCTGCGCCCGGCGGCCGGGCTGCTCGCCGCGGGTGCCGCCGGTACGGGCCTGTCCGCCTCGGTGCCGTGCAGCGCCGGTTGTCCGCTCCCCCCGTACGAACCGACCACCGCCGCCGACCTGGTCCACGGCGGCGCCAGCATCGCGGCGGTCGCGTGCGTGGTCTTCGCCATGCTGATGGTGGCCTGGTCCGCCGAGGTGCCACCGCTGTTGCGCCGACTCGGCCTGGTCGGGGTGGCGCTGGCCCTTCCCCTCTCCGCGACGATCGGGGTGGCGATGCTGACCGTCGGCCGGTCGACGCTGGTCGGGGTGGTCGAGCGGGCGTTGCTCGGGGTGATCGCACTCTGGTTGATCACCAGCACCCTGACGGCCAGTTCCCGCGAGTAAGGAAGGGCCCCTTGTTATCGGATTCGGTAGAGGAAGGGGCCCCTCCACACACCTTCGGCGGTGCTCAACCTCGCCCGGTGGTCCGGCGACCTCGGCGGGAGAGGGAGTCGAGGATGACCGCGGCCAACAGCACCCCGGCAGTGATCATGAAACGTACCGACGAGTTGAGCTGGAGCAGGAACATGCCCGAGGTGATCGACCCGAGCACCAGGCTGCCGAGCAGCGCGCCGTAGGTCGAGCCGCGGCCCCCGAAGAGGCTCACCCCGCCGATGACGGCGGCGGCGATCGCGATGAGCAGGGTGTCGGCGGCCCCGGTGGACTGCCCGGCGGAGAACCCGCGCGAGGCGGTCAGCACCCCGCCGAAAGCGGCGAAGGCGGAGGCGAGGGCGAAGACCGAGATCCGGATCAGGGAGACGTTGATGCCGGCCCGGCGTGCCGCCTCGACGTTGCCGCCGACGGCGAAGATGCTCCGACCGTACCGGGTCCGGCGGAGCACCAGGTCGACCAGGATCACCAGACCAACGAAGATCAACAGAGCCACGGGTACGCCCTGCCAGGCGTTGAGTACGCCGACGGCGGCGAAGACCAGCACGGCCAGCCCGAGCACCCGCAGCAGCGAGGCGAGCACGCTCCGGGTCGGGAGTCCGGCCGAGATCCGGCGCCGGGTGTCCACCAGCACCGCCGCGGCGTAGACGGCCACCGCGACCGCGCCGATCACCCAGCCCGAGATCTCGTCCAGGTTGGTGTGGGTCAGCCCGCCGATCAGACCCGTGTACGGGAGGTTGATCGTCCCCTCCGGGCTCAACAGGTAGAGCTGTAAGCCCTGCCAGCCGATGTTTCCGGCCAGCGTGACGATGAACGCCGGTACGCCGAGTCGGGCGAAGATGCTGCCCTGGAAGATGCCGATCAGGATGCCGAACAGTACGGCGACGATGATCGCCGCCACATCGCCCCAACTGTTACGCACACTCAGTACGGCCAGCAGCGCGGCAGCCACGCCGGCCACCGAGCCGACCGACAGGTCGATCTCTCCGAGCAGCAGGACCAGCACGATTCCGACGCTGATCGTGCCGGTGGCGGCGATCTGCAACGCGAGGTTGGAGAGGTTCTGCGGACTGAGGAAGGCGTCGTTGAGCGACTGGAAGACCGCCCAGATGACGATCAGGCCGATCACCACCGGCCAGGCACCGAGTTCGCCACCGCGCAACCGGCGCCGGATCACGTCCAGCGGTCCGGACGCCCCCTGGTCGGCCGGGTGTTGGAGGCCGTCCCCAGCGGGCGGCTCCGGGCTCGTGGTCGCCGTACTCATGCCGAGACCTCCCGCCGTGTCACGTCCGCTCCTCCGGTTTGGGGGAGTCGGCTCCGCCATCCGTGCCAGCCGAACCGCCCGTGCCAGCCGGGCCGGAACCGGCCGGACCGCCCGTGCCAGCCGGACCGGAACCAGCCGGGGTTGGGCCGGTCTCGGTGGCAGCGGGCTCGGTGGCGGCGGGCTCGGTGGCGGCGGGCTCTGGCGCGCCGGCCAGCCCACCACCGCCGGTCGCCGCCGAGCGGGCCCGGCGCCGGGTCACCGCGTTGTCCAGCGCACCGGTGATGGCCTGGACGATCTCCTCCTGGCTGGTCCGCCGCTGGTCGAAGATGCCGGCGTTACGACCGAGCCGCAGCACCACCACCCGGTCCGCGACCGCCTTGACGTCGGCCAGGTTGTGGCTGATCAGGAGTACGCCGAGACCCCGTTGCTTGAGCCGTTCGATCAGGTCCAGCACCTCGGCGGTCTGGGCCACTCCCAGCGCGGCGGTGGGCTCGTCGAGCAGTACCAGCTTCGGGTCACCGAGCAGCGAACGGGCGATGGCGACCGACTGCCGCTGACCACCGGAGAGCCCGGCTGCCGGCAGCCGTACGGAGGGGATCTTCACGGAGAGGCTGACCAGCAGTTCCCTGGCCCGCCGTTCCATCCCGATCTCGTCGATCACCAGGCTCCGGGTCAGTTCGCGGCCGAGATACAGGTTGGCCACGACGTCGAGGTTGTCGCAGAGGGCGAGGTCCTGGTAGACGGTGGCGATGCCGAGCCCGGTGGCGTCGCCCGGCTTGGTGATCTGCACCGGCTTGCCCTGCCAGCGAATCTCCCCGCTGTCGGCGGGATTGACGCCGGCGATCACCTTGATCAGCGTCGACTTGCCGGCGCCGTTGTCACCGACCAGCGCGACCACCTCGCCGGGGTAGACATCGAGCCCGACGTCGGCGAGCGCTTCCACCGCGCCGAACCGCTTGGAGATGCCCGACATGGCGAGCACCGGTGTGTCGGCCACCGCCCTCACCCCGTTTCAGATCAGGAGACGCCTGCGAAAATCAGGAGTTGTCCGTGGCGAACCGGCGATCCGGCACCGGCCACCGCCCGGCGGCGATCACGAGGTGATCCCGGACGATCGCGCGTGGCCGCCGGCCGGTCAGGAGATTCCGGCGGCGGCGCAGGGTTGGGCGAACGCGCCGGTGCAGATCTGCGCCGCGGTGTAGAACCCGTCCTTGATCACCGTGTCCTTGATGTTGCTCTTGGTTACCGCGACCGGTTCCAGCAGCACCGAGGTGACGTCCTTGGTCCCGTTGTTGCGCATGCTGGTCGACTGCGCGGTGAAGTCCTTGCCGGTCGCCGCGTCGATCGCCATCTGGCCGGCGACGTCGGCCTCGGGTTTGATCGACTTGAACACGGTCATGAACTGGTCACCGGAGACGATGCGCTGGACCCCGGCGAGTTCCGCGTCCTGCCCGGTGACCGGTGGCAACGGCGTACCGAATCCGGCGCCCTTCATGGAGGCGATGACGCCACCGGCCATGCCGTCGTTCGCCGCGTAGACCCCGATCACCCGGTCCCGTCCGATCGCGGTGATCGCCTGGTCCATCTCCTGTTGGGCCCGGTCCGGAGACCAGTCCGGGGTGTCGAACTCGTTGCCGATATTGACCTTCCCGTCCAGTACGGAATGGGCGCCGGCCTTGAAGTCGGCGGCGTTCGGGTCGGTCGGCGAACCATTGATCATGACGATGTCGCCGCGTTTCGGGTCCTGCCCGTTCGCACTCAACTGGTCCAGCAGCGCCTGCCCCTGCACCATCCCGACCCGGCGGTTGTCGAAGGAGACATAGAAGCTGACCGGCCCGGAGGCGAGCCGGTCGTACGACACCACCGGCACCTTCTGCGCCTGGGCGTTGTTGACGATCGCGCCGGCCGCCTTGGCGTCGACCGGGTCGAGGATCATCACCTTGATGCCCTGGGTCAGCATCGCCTCGGCCTGCGACTGCTGCTTGGCCGGATCCTGGTCGGCATTCTGGTAGAGCACCTGGCACTTGGGGCAGAGTTCGCTGAGCTTGGCCTGGATCAGCGGCCGGTCGAAGGTCTCGTACCGCGTGGTCTTCGATTCGGGCAGGAGCAGGCCGATCTTGAAGCCGTCGTTGACGTTCGCGTTGCCGGTCGCGGTGCCGCTCCCGCCGTCCTTGTCATCGCCGCCGCCGCAGCCGGCGACCGCGAGCCCGGCCACGAGCAGCGCGCTGGTCACGCGCACGGCGGCGCGAAGTCTCGTTGACACGTCTACCTCCTGGCCTTGCCGACCCCGCCGGCCCACCACCGTGGCAGCGGATTCACGTTTGCCCTGCTTGTCAGCTTGGCGGAAGTAAGCAGTCTTTGGAGCTGCTTTGCCAGCATCGGCCGGTGGCGAACGGGACGGTGGCTCAGAAGAGGACGGTGGCGAAGGTACCGACCGGGCGGAAGCCACAGCGCTCGTACACCCGGCGGGCCGGCACGTTGTAGTCGTTGACGTACAGGCTGACAGTCGGGGCGACCCGGGTCAGCGCGTCCGAGACCACGGCGGCCATGGCCGCGGCGGCCAATCCCCGCCCACGCCAGGCAGGCGCCACCCAGACACCCTGGATCTGCGCGGTACGCCGGGTCACGACCGCGAGTTCGGCCTTGAAGACCACCTGACCGTCGACGAACCGGGCGTACGCCCGCCGCGACCGGACCAGGTCGGCCACCCGGCGACGGTAGCTGCGACCGCCGTCCTCGGCCAACGGCGAGACGCCCACTTCCTCGGTGTACATCGCCACCGCCGCAGGGAAGAGCAGATCCACCTCGGCCGGCCGGACCGGACGCACGTGCGGGTCGGGCGTGACAGCCGGGGTCGCCCCGGTCGCCAGCAACGGCTGGTTCGGGCGTACGTCCCGGGCCGGTCCCCAGTGCGCGGAGAGCTGGTCCCAGAGGCCGAGCACCTCGTCGGCCCGCCCGACAATGGAGGAGCAGAACCGGTCCTCGGCGGCGAGCAACTCGGCGAAGGCCGTGATCGCCGGTCCGGTGGCGCGTACGGGCGTGAGCTGGCCGCCCACCCAGCAGAGCGACTCGATGTCACGCTCGGCCCCGTACCCGTAGACCCGCCCGTCCGCCCGCCACCAGGACAGACCATGAGCGGCGATCCGCTCGGCCACCTGGGCAGCCGCGTACGGCTCAAGGTCGAGCAATCGTTCGACCTCGCCCCGCTCAGCTTCGCCGAGTTGCCGCACCGGAACCATCAGCACATCACCAGCGTGCCAGACGAGCGACCCACGGCGCCGGGCGACGTCCACCCCCGCCCCCGGAGAAGGAAGGGCCCCTTGTTATCGCATTTGGTAGAGGAAGGGGCCCTTCCTAACCGGCGGACGCGGACGCGGCGGTGGGGGTGGCGGTGGGGGTGGGGGTGGCGGTGAACGGGCGGGTTCGGGCGGCCCAGCGGACCACCGGTGGCTGCACCACACCGAGCAGCGCGAAGAGCACGGCGAGCACCAACCAGCCCGGGGCTCCCCAGCCCACCGCGAGGCTGGTCACCAGCACCGGCGCCAGCATGCTGCCGAGTTGCATGCCCATCCCGTACGCGCCCTGGTACTGCCCCTGCGCGTGCGCCGGCGCCAGCTCGAAGGAGATGCCCCAGCCGGCGGCGGACTGCCAGAGTTCGCCGACCACGTGGACCAGCGCGCCGGCCACCAGCAGCCCGACCGCGACCGGGGTCGGTACGCCTCCGCTGACCGCGTAGAGCAGGCAGGCGCCGGCGATGGCGAGTCCGGCCCGGCGGGCGGCTCGCGCGGCTCCGGTGAGCTGTTCGGTGCCGCGTGAGGCGCGTACCTGGAACAGCACGATCACCGTGGTGTTCACCAGCAGCAGGACCGAGATGAGCCAGTGCGGTGCGTCGGTGTGCTGGGCGATCCAGAGCGGCAGCGCGATGTTGAGCAGGCCGAAGTGCATGGACATCATCCCGTCCAGCACGGTGAAGGCCAGGAACGGCCGGTCACGCAGCGCGATCAGGCGTGGCCCGTGTCCGGGTCCGGCGGCGGGGATCGGTGCCAGCGGGATCAGGATCAGGGCGGCGAGAGCCAGGCTGGCCGCGTTGACGCCGATCAGGGCCACGTACGCGGTCCGGGTGTCGGCGGCGAGACCGACACCGCCCAGCACCGTGCCGATCGCGATGCCGACGTTGGTGGTGGCCCGCAGGTACGCCCGGGTACGCACCCGCTGGTCCGGCGGAACCGCTCCGGCGATCATGGCACCACGTGCGCCACGGAACGCCGCGTCGCTCAGTGCGGTGGCGATGCCGACGGCGAGGAACTGCGGGAACGAGTGGACCGCGATCAGCGCCCCGGTGAACCCGGCGGAGGCGAGCAGACCGATGAACTGGACGCCACGCGGGCCGTACCGGTCGGCCAGGTAGCCCATGGGCGCGCTGGCGATCAGGCTGACCAGCGCGGTCACGGTGAGGCCGAGACCGACCTGGGTCACGCTGAGCCCCACCGATCGGGTGAGGAAGAGCGCGCTCGCGGTCAGCCAGATGCCCCGTCCGACGGTCTGCACCAGGGTGGAGATGGCGAGGATCCGGGCCGGTCCGGGTTCTGGCAGGAGTTGCATGACCCCATGCAACCGTACGTCTGTTCGGCTCGTCGTCCGGATATCGCCAGACTCACGTCGAGCGGGGTGATCGGAGCTTCCTAGACTTGTCGACGATGCATTGCCGATATATCGTTGAGCCATCACCGATAGTCAGAGGAGAGTGAGATGAGTTTCCACCGAAGGTTGCACGCGATGCACGAGGAGTCCCGGATGCGCGGTTTCGGCTTCCCGCCGTTCGGACCCGGCGGGCCCGGGCCGCACGGTCACGGTCACGGCCGGGGGCGCGGTCGGGGGCGGGGACGCCGGCCGAACGTGCGCGGCGCCGTACTGGCCCTGCTCACCGAACGACCGATGCACGGCTACGAGATGATCCAGGAGCTTGACTCCCGCACCGGCGGCGCCTGGCGCCCGAGCCCCGGATCGATCTATCCGACCCTGCAACTACTTGAGGACGAGGGCCTGATCGTCGCCACCCCGGCCGAGGCCGGTGGCGGGCGCAAGCGGTTCAGCCTCACCGAGGCGGGCCAGGCGGAGGCGACCGAGGCGGCACAGACGCCGCCCTGGGAGGAATTCGCCCAGGACACGATCAACAGTTGGCAGGAAATCCGCGACGCCGGCTTCCAGGCGATGAACGCGCTGCGCCAGGTGATGGTCAACGGCACCGACGAGCAGCGCGAGCGCGCCGCCCAGGTGCTCGAGGAGACCCGGCGCAAGCTCTACGCCATTCTCGCCGAGACCGAGTAACACGGCAGATGTCGGTAACCCCGACAACAGCCAGGAAGGTTTTCCGGGAGGTCCCCCCGCGACGGGATCAAGCCTGACCACCCAGAGCGGGGAGACCGCCCGGAAAACCGAGAGAACCTAGTGCACGGTGACGGTCGGCCCGACGATCATGTCCCGCAGTTCCTCGGGCAGCTCGGCCCCCATCTCGTCGGCCAACCGCAGCGCCTCTTCGATCAGGGTCTCGACGATCTGCCCCTCGGGTACGGTCTTGATCACCTGGCCGCGTACGAAGATCTGGCCCTTGCCGTTGCCCGACGCGACGCCGAGGTCCGCCTCCCGAGCCTCGCCCGGTCCGTTCACCACGCAACCCATCACGGCCACCCGCAGCGGCACCGGCAGCCCTTCCAGACCGGCGGAGACCTCCTCGGCGAGCTTGTAGACGTCGACCTGGGCCCGCCCACAGGACGGGCAGGAGACGATCTCCAGGCCGCGCTCACGCAGGCCCAGCGACTCCAGGATCTGGTTTCCGACCTTAATCTCCTCGACCGGCGGCGCGGAGAGCGAGACCCGGATCGTGTCGCCGATCCCCTCGGCCAGCAGCGCACCGAACGCGACGGCCGACTTGATCGTGCCCTGGAACGCCGGACCGGCCTCGGTCACGCCCAGGTGCAGCGGGTAGTCGCACTGCTCGGCGAGCTGCCGGTACGCGCGGATCATCACCACCGGGTCGTTGTGCTTGACCGAGATCTTGATGTCCCGGAAGCCGTGCTCCTCGAAAAGCGAGCACTCCCAGAGCGCCGACTCGACCAACGCCTCAGCGGTGGCCTTGCCGTACTTGCTGAGCAGCCGCTTGTCCAGCGAGCCGGCGTTGACGCCGATCCGGATCGGCACCCGGGCCGCCTCGGCGGCGCGGGCGATCTCGGCCACCTTGTCGTCGAACTGGCGGATGTTGCCCGGGTTCACCCGGACCGCCGCGCAGCCGGCGTCGATCGCGGCGAAGACGTACTTCGGCTGGAAGTGGATGTCGGCGATCACCGGGATCTGGGACTTCTTCGCGATCGCCGGCAGCGCCTCCACGTCGTCCTGGGACGGCACGGCCACCCGGACGATCTGGCAACCGGAGGCGGTCAGCTCGGCGATCTGCTGAAGGGTCGCGTTCACGTCGGAGGTCAGGGTGGTGGTCATCGACTGCACCGAGACCGGCGCGCCGCCGCCGACCGGCACCGAACCGACCATGATCTGCCGACTGTTGCGGCGCGGTGCGAGTGGTGGCGGAGGTACGGCCGGCATACCGAGACTGACAGCGGTCACAGGACACTCACCTTGAGAAGAGCGTGATCGGATTTACCACGTCCGCGGTGACGGTGAGCAGCGTGAACGCCCCACCGATCAGGATCACCACATACGTTACGGGCATCAGCTTGAGATAGTCGACGCGACCCGGGTCGGGACGGCCGAGTCGCGAGAAGATCCAGCTCCGGACCCGCTCGAACCAGGCGATCGCGATGTGCCCGCCGTCCAACGGGAGCAGCGGCAGCAGGTTGAAGATGCCGACGAAGAAGTTCAGTGAGATGAAGAGCAGGACCAGGATCTCCCAGGCGTCGTTGGCAACCGCCTCGCCGCCGAGCCGGCTGGCACCGACCACGCTGATCGGGGTGTCCGCGTCCCGCTCACCGCCGGTGATCGCGGTCCAGAGGGCGGGCACCTTCTCCGGGATCCGCTGGAGCGCGTGCAGGGTGCCGACCGCCATCTCACCGGTGTAGTCGGCGGTCGCGCCGAACGCGCCGATCGCGCTGTACTTCACCATGCCCGGGGTCTGGATGCTGACGCCGACGCCGAGCGCGGCGACCGGGGAGACCGGACCGGACGGGTCGCCGAGCGGCGGGCGCTGCACCGAGGCGAGCGGGACCTGCACCTGCTGCGGGTTGCCGTCGCGCACGAAATCGATCGTCGCCGGGGTGTTGGTCGGCGCCCGCCGGATCACGTCGAGCACCCCGCCCCAGGTCGAGACCGGGGCGCCGTTGACCGAGGTGATCCGGTCACCGGTACGGAGTTGTGCCTGCGCGGCCGGGCTCGGCGGGTCGTTCGGGGTGCACGCCCGCTGGACGTTCTCCACCACGACACAGTCGGCCAGCGCGATCACCGCGGGCTCCTGCCGCACCTGCGCCTCGGTCTGCGGGAAGTCGGGGTTGGGCAGTCCCATGAAGATCGCCGCGAACCAGAGCGCCAGGATCGCGAGCATGAAGTGGGTGACCGAGCCGGCTCCCATCACGATGCTGCGCTTCCAGACCGGGAACCGCCACATGGCCCGGGGCTCGTCGGCCGGATCGACGTCGTCGTCCTGTGGCGTCATTCCGACGATCTTGCAGAAGCCGCCGAGCGGGACCGCCTTGAGGCCGTACTCGGTCTCACCCCGCTGGAAGGACCAGACGGTCGGACCGAAGCCGACAAAGTAGCGGGTGACCTTCATCCCGAAGAGCTTGGCCGTCAGCATGTGTCCGGCCTCGTGCAGGCTCACCGAGATGAGAATCCCCAGGGCAATGATCACGACCCCGAGCAGGTACAGCATCAAGCTCCCTTCACCGACATCTCGATGATCTTCCCGGCGTGCTCCCGTGCCCACGACTCCGCCGCGAGCACCTCCTCGACGGTACCCGGTTCGGTCAGGTCCGGAGCCGCCTCCAGAACCCGCTCCAACGTGTCGACGATGCCGAGGAACGGTAACCGACCCGCTACGAACGCGGCCACGCACTCCTCGTTGGCCGCGTTGTAGATCGCCGGCCGACCCCGGCCGGTCAGCCCGGCCTGCTTCGCGAGCCGGACCGCGGGAAAGGCCGCGTCGTCCAGCGGGGCGAACTCCCAGCGGTGCGCGGCGCTCCAGTCGACTCCGGTGGCGGCCCCCGGCACCCGGTCCGGCCAGCCCAGGGCGAGCGCGATCGGCAGCCGCATGTCCGGCGGGCTGGCCTGGGCGATGGTGGAGCCGTCGACGAACTCGACCATCGAGTGGATCACCGACTGCGGGTGCACCATCACCTCGATGTCGGCGTACGGCACGTCGAACAGCTCGTGCGCCTCGATCACCTCAAGCGCCTTGTTCACCAGCGTGGCGCTGTTGATCGTGACCACCGGCCCCATGTTCCAGGTCGGGTGCGCCAGTGCCTGTTCCGGCGTGACCTCGGTCAACTCGTCCCGCCGCCGCCCCCGGAACGGGCCGCCGCTGGCGGTGAGGACCAGCCGGCGTACCTCCGACCGGTGACCGGCGCGCAGGCACTGGGCCAGCGCCGAGTGCTCGGAGTCGACCGGCACGATCTGTCCCGGCCGTTGCACCGCGGCCCGTACGATCGAGCCGCCGGCGACCAGCGACTCCTTGTTCGCCAGGGCGAGCGTACGACCGGCGCGCAGCGCCGCCAGGGTGGGTGCGAGCCCGAGCGAGCCCACCACCCCGTTGAGCACCACCTCGGCCGGCCACTCGGCCAGTTCGGCCATGGCCGACGGGCCGGCGAGGATCTTGGGAATGCGGAAGCCGCCGCTCGGGTAACCCCGCTTGGCGGCCTCGGCGTAGAAGGCGAGTTGCAGGTCCTGCGCGGCGGACGCCTTCGCCACCCCGACCGCCTCGACCCCGAACTCCAGGGCCTGCGCGGCGAGTTCCGCCACGTTGCCGCCGCCGGCGCCGAGGGCCACCACCCGGAAACGGTCCGGGTTACGCCGGGCGATGTCGATCGCCTGGGTGCCGATCGACCCGGTTGAGCCGAGCAGGACGATGTCACGGGGAACACTCACCCGGGCATTCTCCCGCAACCACGCCGACTACCGGACACCGAGCCTCACGCCCCGCCGGTGACCTGCCGATCGGCTCCCCGTCGGCCCGACACGGACGCCGTACGACAAACGACCCAGTTCCTCACCGCCGTACCGGTCGGGTGTGGCGGCTGAGCGCCGTCACTTCCCGGCGCTCCCCGACAGGATCACGCCTGTTCGGCGGACTCACGCAGGCCGAACCGTCGGTGGAGCCGGGCGAGCGGGGCCGGTGCCCACCAGTTCCAACGGCCGAGCAGACGCATCGTCGCCGGTACGAGCAGCGCGCGGACCAGGGTCGCGTCCACCACGATCGCCACGATCATGCCGACGCCGATCAACTTGATGAAGGTGGTGCCGCCGGTGGCGAAGCCGGCCACCACCACGACCAGCAGCAGCCCCGCCGCGGTGATGATCCGCCCGGTGTGCTGCAGGCCGGTGGCGACCGCGGCGGTGTTGTCGCCGGTCCGGTCCCACTCCTCCCGTACCCGGGAGAGCAGGAAGACCTCGTAGTCGGTGGCGAGCCCGAAGAGTACGGCCAGCATCAGGATCGGGTTGCTCGGCTCGATGAACCCGGTCGGGGTGAAGTGCAGCCAGTCGGCGAGGTGCCCGTCCTGGAAGATCCAGACGACCACGCCGAACGAGGCGCCGATCGAGACCAGGTTCATCACCACCGCCTTGATCGGCAGCACCACCGACCCGAAGGCCAGGAAGAGCAGCACCAGCGTGGCCGCCGCCATGATCGCCGCCATCCAGGGCAGCCGCGTACCCAGGCTGTGCAGCAGGTCGGCGTCGACCGCCGGCCGCCCACCAACCAGCACTTCGGCACCGGCCGGACCGGGCAGCCGGCGCAGTTCACGTACGGCCCGCTGCGCGGTCTCGTCGTTCGGCTTCCCCTGGTACGTGACCGCGAGCAGGGTGTGTTCTCCCCGGTTGCCGGCGACCGTGACGCCGGTCACCCCGGCGACCCGTCCGACCTGGTCGGCGAAGCTCTGGGCCGAAGCGATCGGCGTGCCCGACACCAGGACGTAGATCGGGTTGGCGTTGCCGCCGGGGAACTCCGCGCCGATCCGCTCCGTCACCACCCGGGGCTGCGCGTCGGCCGGCAACACCCGCTCGTCGAACCCGCCGAATTTGATCCCGAGGAACGGCGCGGCCAGCACCGCCAGGACCACCAGCACGCCGACCAGGTAGGGCAGCGGTCGCCGCATCACGCTCCGGGCGAGCCGCGCCCACCCGCCGCCGGCCGCCCCGGCCTCGCTCGCCGTCGCGCGTGCCGCGGCCCGGCGGCGCGCACCGGGCAGCGGGACCCGCAGCGCGTTGATCCGCAGCCCGAGTACGGCGAGCAGCGCGGGCAGTACGGTCAGCGCCGCGAGCATGGCGACCAGCACCGCCGCCACCCCGCCCAGCCCCATCGAACGGAGGAACACCTGCGGGAAGATCAGCAGGCTGGCCAGCGCCAGCGCGATGGTCAACCCGGAGATCAGCACGGTACGGCCGGCGGTCGCCATCACCCGGGGTATGGCGTCGTGCGGGTCGTACCCGGCGGCCAACTCCTCCCGGAACCGGCTGACCACGAAGAGCGCGTAGTCGATCGCCATGCCGAGCCCGATCAGGGTGATGATGTTGACCGCGAAGACCGACACGTCGGTCACCAGGTGCAGCAGGCGTACGGCGACGAACGCCCCGAGGATCGCCAGTCCGCCGATCAGCAACGGGGTGGCGGCGGCGACCAACCCACCGAAGATCAGGATGAGCAGCACCAGCAGGACCGGCAGGGAGAGCGTCTCCGCCCGGGTGATGTCCTCGGTGGTCTGCTCGTTCGCGGTCACCAGGAACGGCACGTTGCCGCCGATCTGGGTCCGTACCCCGGGGGCTTCCAGTGCGGGGCGCAGCCGCTCGTACGCGGCCGTCCTGCCGTCGTCACCGTCGGCTCGCAACCGCACCAGCGCGTAGGTGGCGTGCCGGTCGGTGGAGAGCAGCGCCGGCGAACCGGACTGGTACCAGTCGACGACGCCGGCCACCTCGGGGCGTTGCCGGAGCCGTTCCAGGGTGGCGGTGACCGGGCCACGCACCGCCGGCTGGTCCACCGTGGTCGACTCGCTGGAGTAGAGCACCAGTACGTCGGCGCCCTGCTCCCCCAACTCGGCGACGATCCGCTGCTGGGCCCGGCTGGACTCGCTCGCCGGGTCGTCGAAGCCACCACCGGTCAGCGAGCCGAGCAGACCGGTCCCCCAGGTCGCCCCGACCACGACCAGAGCCAGTCCGGCGCCGAGCACCGCCCAGCGGAACCGTACGACCGCCGTGCCCCACCAGCCGAACATCGCCGTCCTCCGCGTCCTCGTCATGGCGTCTCGTCATGCCGCGCGCCCGCCCACGATCAAGATCGGGCTTCAGCCTAGGACCCTCCCCGACGGGCTCGAACCGCACTAGGCTCCCCTGGCATGAGTGCAGAGTTGCCCCCGCGCGCCGACGTGGTGATCATCGGCTCCGGTCACAACGGCCTGGTGTCCGCCGTGTTGCTGGCCCGTGCCGGCCTCGACGTGGTGGTGCTGGAGGCCGCCGCGACGCTGGGTGGGGCAACCCGCACCGAACAGCCGTTCGCGAAGGTACCGGGACTGCGCCACTCGACCGGGTCGTACCTGCTGGGACTGATGCCGCCGGAGCTGATCGCCCTGCTGGACGTCAGGATCCCGGTGCTGCGCCGCGACCCGCACTACTTCCTGCCGACCCCGGGCGGCCTCGGCTCGCCGTACCTCCTCTTTGGCAGCGACCGGGAGGCGACCAGGGCGCAGATGGCGTCGGTCTTCTCCGCCGCGGACGTGGCCGCCGACGACGCCATGCAGGCCGAACTGGCCGCGCTCCGCGACGACCTGGCACCGGCCTGGCTGGCCGAACCGCTGCCGGTCGAACAGACCGCGCAACGGTACGTCCGCCCGGCGCTGCGCGACGCCTTCGTCGACCTGGTCACCGGTTCGGTCGCCGACTACCTGGCCCGGTTCGAGTTCCGATCCGAACTCCTGGTCTCCATGTACGCCGTCACCGACGGGCTCTCCGGTCTGAACGCCGGGCCGGACGACCCGGGCACCGGCCACAACTTCCTGGTGCACAACATGTGCCGGCTGCCCGGGGCGGACGGCACCTGGATGATCACAGAAGGAGGCATGGGGACCGTCTCCCGGACGTTCGCCGACGCCGCCCGCGCCGCCGGGGCCAAGATCTTCACTGGTACGCCGGTCAGCGCGGTCACCCTGGCCCAGGGTGCCGCCAGCGGGGTGGCGCTCGCCGACGGGCGGGAGATCGCGGCGCAGGTCGTCCTCGGCTCCTGTGACCCGTACCGTCTGATCGACCTGCTCCCCGAGGGAGCGCTGCCGGCGGAACTCGGCACGCGGATGGCGGCGGCACGCCGTACCGGCACCACGCTCAAGCTCAACCTGGCGCTGACCGGGCTGCCCCGCTTCTCCTGCCTGCCGGCGGACGCGCCGAGTCCGTTCGGCTCGACCATCCACCTGCTGCCCGGGTCGGCGTCCCTCATCGACGCCGGCACCGGCGAGTCACCGATGGCCGCGCTGCGGGCGATGTGGGCCGACGTCCAGGCCGGCCGGCTGCCGGAGGAGCCGACCATCGAGTGGTACCTGCACACCACCGTCGACCCGTCGCTGCGTGACCAGGAAGGACACCACTCGTCGGCGCTCTTCGTGCAGTCCGTGCCGTACGAGCTGGCCGGCACCACCTGGGCCGAGGCGATGCCGTCGTACGTGGACCGACTGCTGGCGATCTGCGAGCGGTACGCCCCCGGCTGCGCCGACCTGGTCGCCGACGCCGTACCGCTGGCACCGCCCGGCATCGAGGCGCACTTCGGCATCACCGGCGGACACATCCACCACGTCGACAACACGGTCTCGTTCACCGACCGGATGCCGTACGCCACCGGCATCGACGGCGTGTACGCGGGCAGCGCCGGCACCCACCCGGCCGGCAGTGTGATCGGCGCCGCTGGGCACAACGCCGCCCGCCGCATCCTGGCCGACCTCGGCCGCTGACGGCGGGCCGGGGGGCAGCCTCGCCGAGCCCGGCCGGGGTGTCGGGCACCCCGGCCGGGGTTCGTACGACTATTCGGCGGGGACCGGCGCTTCGGCGCCGGCCCGGTGGGCCCGGATCTCGTGTCCGACGCTGGTCAGACAACGGCCGCTGGGCAGGTCGAAGCGCCAGCCGTGCAGCTGGCAGGTGAGCTGGTCGCCGTCGATGATGCCGAACCGGGTCAGGTCGGCCTTCAGGTGCGGGCACCGCCGCTGCACGATCCAGTCCCCGAGCTTGACGTCCTCGGCGTCCGGACGCTGCTCGGCGTACCAGCCCTCGGCGTACTGGAGCCGCTCCTCGGAGAGGCACTTGAAGAACGCGTACACGAACTCGTTGTACTGACCGATCCGGGCAGCCGAGAAGCGGCAGGAGAGGAAGAGGGAGTTGACCCAGTCGACCTCTTCGCTGTGCAGCAACTGCTCGATCAGGGCCCGCTCGGTACGGAACCGGTAGCGGACCTTCTCGTCGGCGTACGGCCGGACCTGCTTGCCGGGGAAGTCCACGACGATCGACTCGACCGACTCGCCGTCGTAGCCGACCAGGTCGAACCGGACCGGGCCGCCGACCCCCTTGGCCAGGTAGACCGACTCCTCCAGCAGCGGCTCGATCCGGCGCTTCATGCCTGCGAGTACGTCGACCTCGGGGTGCCGCCAGCTCGCCTTGGCCGCCTCGATCACCGGCCGCTGCCGGGCCTGGTACTCGCGCAGGTGCTCTTCCTTGCGGGCGAAGAACTCCCGTACGTCGGGGACCGGGTGGCTGGTCTCGGCGGTCTCCGAGGTGACCTCGGAGACGCTGCCGGGCAGCAGGATCACCCCGTTGTCGTAACCGAGGCCGGCGTAGTGGTCGATAAAGACCTGCTGGTCGGGGAAGATGTTGCCCTCGTCGCCGTGGATGTCGTTGAACTGCCACAGGTCGTCGTCGAGGAAGCACGGCGGGCCGGCGATCGGGAAGACCCACGACGCCTTCAGGTCGTCGATGTAGCGGACCGTACGGTCCATCTGCCGGTCGCGCTTCTGCTTGCCGAACGCCGTCTTCGCCGCGTTGGGCAGCTCGTAGACCATCGGGTACCAGATGGCACCGGAGAACTGAAGCATGTGTGCGTGTACGTGACCGAGTTCGGAGAAGACGCCGAGATCGGTCGGGCGGGCGTCGTTCTGGTTCAGCAGCCGTACCCCGTCGTACTCGACCCAGAGGGAGGAGTCACCGATCGGTCCGTCGGTGGGGCTGGTGAGCGCCTGGATCATCACCTTGAGCCCACCGTCGAGCTCGACCACCTCGTTGCTGGTGGTACGCAGAAAGCTGGTGAAGCCCAGCTCGCGCAGCTCGTCCTCCAGCTCGGAGGTCGGATACTCGGGCAGCAGGACGGTCGCCTTCTTGGACACGAACCGCTTCAGGTGTGCCGCGTCGAAGTGGTCCCGGTGCAGGTGCGACACGTAGAGGTAGTCGACCTGGCCGAGATTCTCCCAGTCGAGCTGTGAATTGTCCGGGAATGGGAACCACGAAGCGAAGTAGGCCGGGTTCACCCATGGATCGCACAGGATGCTGCCCGCGCCCGTGTCGATCCGCATACTGGCGTGTCCCGTACCGGTCACTCGCACCGTGCACTCCTCCAAGCATGGAAACCGTGGTGTACGCCCAAACGCTACCGGAGTGCGCACCGGGGCCCACCCGCGACGCCAGGTTGCCTACCGGCAGTCCCGGCTACGGTCGTCGCGACCAGGCTGGAGACCCTGCGGCGGAGCCGCCGACCGGCGTGCCAGACTGAAGCAGAGATCCGAACGTGAGGGGAAGGACCGAACGTGGCAGGAAGCGAGCCGGTAACGTCGCCCGATCAGCACAAGCCAGGCCACCGCAAGGCGGGCCGGATTGGCGCGATCATCTCTGTGGCGGCGCTGCTCTTGATGCTGATCGGCAACCACGAGGGTGCCACCGAGGACATCTGGCTGATCGGCATCGCGGTGGGACTGCTGGTGATCGTCATCGGCGACGCCGTGCTGCGCCGCAACGGCCTGCGCTCCTGATCGTCGCCGACCGGGAAACCTCGGCGGCGAAGCACCGCCAAACGAACATCAGGCCCGCCCCCAGCCGGGGACGGGCCTGATCCGTGTCCTGGGTCAGCGGCGGCGCAGGATGTCCTGGACCTCCTTGAGCGCGGCCTCCACCTCTGCCTCGAAGTAGCCACCGGGTACCAGCCCGAACTTCATCAGATCGAGTTCGGCCGGGTTGACCGGCATCGGGCCACGCCCGGACATGCTCGCCAGGATGCCGTCGAACAACCGGTCGACCTGGTCCGGGTCGTAACCGCTGCCGAAGCGACGCACCTGGAACGTCCGACGCATATGGTCGATACGGGCGATCTCGCCCCCGGGGCCACCCGGCATCGGCGGCGGACCACCCATCGGGGGGCCACCCATGGGCGGGCCGGCAACCGGCGGGCCTCCCATAGGGGGGCCGGCGACCGGCGGGCCACCCGCCGGTGGGCCACCGAGGCCCGGTCCCGGCCCACGACCACGCTGGTCGCGGTCGGGCATCCGGATTTCCGCCGTCATGTCCATCTTGCCGTGCCGACCGGACTCGAAACCATCGAAACGGTCCTCGGGCGAGGGGCCGAATCCGCCACCCGGGCGGGAGCCACCAGGTCCTCCGGGGCCGCCCGGTCCGCCCGGCCCGCGCGGAGCGTCGTAACCACCACGCCCGGGTCCGTCGTACCCGCCGCCGCCGAACACGCCGGTGGGCTCGTCATACCGGCCGTACGGGTCTGGCGGACCTGCCTGTGCGGGCATTGGCCGCTGCGGCAGTGCTGGCGCACCCGGCGGCATTGCGCGGTCGTCCCGCATCGGTGGACTCATGCGGTCCGGGGGGCCCATCCGATCGGGCGGACCCATGCGGTCAGGAGGCCCCATCCGGTCCGGCGGACCCATGCGGTCAGGAGGCCCCATCCGGTCCGGCGGACCCATACGGTCAGGAGGCCCCATCCGATCCGGCGGACCCATACGGTCAGGAGGCCCCATCCGATCCGGCGGACCCATACGGTCAGGAGGCCCCATCCGATCCGGCGGACCCATGTGATCCGGCGGACCCATCCGATCAGGTGCACCCGACCGGGCGGGGAGACGTGAATCCGCTCCCCGGCTGCCGCCCCCGCGCTCCTCAAGCTCGGCGAGCTGTCGCTCGACCCGGTCGAGATGCAGGTCAACCTGCCACTCGTCGTATCCGCCGAAACGAACCCGGAAGACGACATCATGGACTTCCTGCGAGGCGACCGGCGCGCCAACCGGCGAACCGGCAAGCGTGGACTCGACCCGATCCAGGAAGGTGTCCACCTCGTCGACCTTGTAGCCCCGCCTGAGCGCCTTACGCCGGAAGCGCTGACCCTGACTCGCCACTATGTCTCCTGCTTCGATCGCTCATCACGCAGCTCGGTGCGGCAGCCGACCCATCCGCTGTGTCCGCTCATGTCGCCACCTCGGCGGCGGCCAGTTGCCCACATGCCCCGTCGATCTCCCGTCCGCGGGTGTCCCGGACCGTGGTCGACACCCCAGCCTCCCGCAGCCGTCGGACGAACTCCCGCTCGACCGGCTTCGGGCTGGCATCCCAGCGGCTGCCCGGAGTCGGGTTGAGCGGAATGAGATTCACATGTGTCAGCCGTCCGGCCAGGAGCCGACCCAGCAGGTCGGCTCGCCACGGCTGGTCGTTCACATCTTTGATCATTGCGTATTCGATGGAAACGCGACGTCCCGTGCGATCGGCGTACTCCCATGCCGCGTCCAGAACCTCGGCGACCTTCCACCGCTGGTTGACCGGAACGAGTTCATCGCGCAGATCATCATCGGGCGCGTGCAACGACAACGCAAGAGTCACCGAGAGGTCCTCCCCGGTGAGCCGGCGAATCGCCGGCACCAGGCCGACCGTGGATACGGTGATGTGCCGCTGCGAAAGGCCGAGTCCCTCCGGTGCGGGTGCGCAGAGCCGACGGATCGCCGCGATCACCCGCGGGTAGTTCGCCAGTGGTTCGCCCATCCCCATGAACACCACGTGCGACAGCCGGGGCGGTGAACCCGCAACCGCACCGGACGCGGCCACCCCGGCCAGATACACCGCCTGGTCGACGATCTCGGCGGTGGAGAGGTTGCGGGTCAGACCCGCCTGACCGGTGGCGCAGAATGGGCAGGCCATTCCGCAGCCGGCCTGACTGGAGATGCAGACGGTAACCCGGTCGGGATAGCCCATCAGCACGCTCTCGACCATCGAACCGTCGTGCAGCCGCCACAACGCCTTACGGGTGGCACCGTCGTCGCAGGCCAGCTCGCGGACCGGGGTCAGCAGAGTCGGCAGGAGCGCGTCGGTGATCCGGTCACGGGTCGCAGCCGGCAGATCGGTCATCTGCGCCGGGTCGCGTACCAACCGACCGAAGTAGTGGGTGGAGACCTGCCGGGCGCGGAAGGCGGGCTCGCCCAACTCCGCTACCAGAGCCTGCCGGTCGGGCAGGGCAAGATCGGCAAGGTGGCGCGGCGGCATCGACGCACGCGCGGACTTCCC
The DNA here is from genome assembly GCF_044458865.1 of Micromonospora sp. NPDC050417. NCBI lineage: Bacteria > Bacillati > Actinomycetota > Actinomycetes > Micromonosporales > Micromonosporaceae > Micromonospora > Micromonospora sp. NPDC050417. Next base: position 55,923 of record NZ_JBITIH010000006.1, on the reverse strand, counting down.
GGCCGCGCTCGACGCGTCCGGACTGATCTGGATCATGGGCAGGCTCGTCATGGCCTGTCCAGTCTCCCACGCCGACGAAAGGACACACCTGGCCGAGGGGTCGGAACCCGGGCCTGATCCCGGTGAGCTTGACGACGTCGAGCCATCTCAGCCGACCGGGACCAGGATCGTCAGCAGGAGATAAGCGACCGGTACGGCGAACAACACCGAATCCAACCGGTCCATCAGGCCGCCATGTCCCGGCAGCAGATTGCTCATGTCCTTCACACCCAGATCGCGTTTGATCATCGATTCGCCGAGATCCCCAAGGACCGAGGCACCCGAGACCGCCACCCCGAACAGCGCCCCCCAGAGCGGGTCCACGTCGAGCAGGAGCGCGAGCAGCAACGCGCTGCCGCCGGCTGCCGCCAGCACCGAGCCGGCAAAGCCCTCCCAGGACTTCTTCGGGCTGACCGAGGGTGCCATCGGATGCTTGCCGAAGAGCACTCCGGCGACGTACCCGCCGGTGTCGGAGAGCACCACCGCGACGATCGTCACCACCACCCGCAGGTGCCCGTCCGTGGGCTCGGCGGCGAGCAGCGCCGCGAAGCCACCGAGGAACGGAACGTACACCGCGATCAGCGTGGCCGCTGTCACGTCCCGCTGGTAGCCCGCCGGTCCGTCCCCGAGCCGCCAGACCATGGTCGCAAGCACGGTGACCAGCAGTCCGAGGCTCAGTGCGTCCAGCCCGGCCCAACCGGCCAGCCCGACCATCAGCACCCCGCCGACCACCAGCGGCACCAACGGCGGCTGGGCGCCGCTGCGGCGTACCGCCTGGGTCATCTCCCAGATGCCGACCCCGATCGCAGCCGCCACCACCAGCATGAAGACCGGCGGGTACAGGAAGAGGGGAACCACGACCGCGGCGCCGAGCGCGAGCCCGACCCCGATCGCGGCCGGAAGGTTACGCCCGGCCCGGCTGGTCGCCGGCAGGGTGGCGGGGCGGCCACGGCCGGCGCGACGTCGTCCAGTCCGGGGACGAGGCCCGGCCGGCTCGACCTCCTCCTGGTCCGGCACGTCCATGTCTTCGGATACCCCGCCCGGGCTCGGATGACCGACCTCGACGTGGTCGGGCCGTGCCCGGTCAGAGCCGGTCAGACCGGTACGCCACTGGTTCGCGGCACCGGCGCCCACCAGGTCCGGCTGGTCCATGCCCCGGATCGGGGCCCAGCCCACCGGGTCGGTCAGCCCATCGGGCGTGACCTCCGGCCGGTCGCCGCCGGGATAGTCGAATCCCCGCTCATCCGCCTGGTACGGGTCGGCGTCAGGCCGGTACGGGTGAGCGTCAGGACTGTCTGGTCCGGCGTATGGGGTAGGTCCGCCCGGGTAGCCGTCCCGGCGGACCGTGCCGTCGCCGTGCCGGTATCCGGACACAGGTGCATAACCCGGCGTATCGGCAAAGGCCTCGGGCGCGGCACCGGTGTGCCGCGCCCGGGGTCGAGGCTCCTCGTGAGCATCCGGCCAGTACGGACCCGCTGATCCGTCCTGGCGCTGCCAGCCCTGGGACTCGCCGCCGTTGGGGTCGAGGTAGGACATCAGACCTCGAGCAGCTCGGTTTCCTTGTGTTTGACCAGTTCGTCGACGTGCGTGGAGTACTTGTGGGTGAGGTCGTCCAGCTCCTTCTCGGCGCGACGTCCCTCGTCCTCGCCCGCCTCGCCGTCCTTGACGATGCGGTCGAGCTCTTCCTTGCCCCGGCGGCGGATGTTGCGGATCGCCACCTTGGCTTCCTCGCCCTTGCCACGAGCGATCTTGATCATGTCCCGCCGCCGCTCCTCGGTCATCTGCGGCAGCAGGATGCGGAGCTGGTTACCCTCGTTGTTCGGGTTGACCCCGAGGTCCGAGTCACGGATCGCCTTCTCCATCGGCTGGAGCTGCGAAGCGTCGTACGGCTTGATGATCGCCATCCGTGGCTCCGGTACGCCGACCGAGGCCATCTGGGTCAGCGGCGTGGGCGTGCCGTAGTAGTCGATCATGATCTTGGAGAACATGGCCGGGGTGGCTCGCCCGGTGCGGATCGCACCGAACTCCTCCTTGGCGTGCTCGACAGCACGTTCCATTTTTTCCTCGGCCTCGAGGAGAGTGTCGTCGATCACCTGCTCCCTCGCCTCCCTCTACTCAGTCGTCAGTCGTCTGTTCATGCCCGGCTCACGCCGCGCACAGCAGGTACGTCACGGCTACGCCGTGATCAAGGTCCCGATCCGGTCGCCGCCGACGGCGCGGATGATGGTGTCGTCGCCCTCGGCCCCGAAGACCAGCATCGGCAGGCCGTTCTCCTCGCAGAGGCTGAACGCGGCGGCGTCGGCGACCCGCAGCCCGCGCCGCAGGACCTCCGAGAAGGTGATCTTGTCAAGCTTGCTCGCGGTCGGATCGGTACGCGGATCCGCGGTGTAGACCCCGTCCACGCCGTTCTTGCTCATCAACACCACGTCGGCACGAATCTCCAGCGCCCGCTGGGCGGCGACGGTGTCGGTGGAGAAGTACGGCATCCCGGCACCCGCGCCGAAGATCACCACACGGCCCTTCTCCAGGTGCCGGATGGCCCGCAACGGAATGTACGGCTCCGCCACCTGGGCCATCGTGATCGCGCTCTGCACCCGCGTCTCGATGCCCTCCTTCTCCAGGAAGTCCTGCAAGGCGAGGCAGTTCATCACGGTGCCGAGCATGCCCATGTAGTCGGCCCGGGCCCGGTCCATGCCCCGCTTCTGCAACTCCGCGCCACGGAAGAAGTTACCGCCGCCGACCACCACGGATACCTGCACGCCACGGCGTACGACGGTCGCGATCTGTCGGGCGATGGCCTGGACCACGTCGGGGTCGACCCCGATCGCCCCGCCGCCGAAGACCTCACCGGAGAGCTTGAGCACCACCCGCCGGGACCGGCCGGGCGGCGGCGCCGTCGGATCATCTTCCGACAGGCTCCGCTCACCAACCACCTGCGTCATCCGACCCGCCTCTCTTCCGCGGACATCCCGCCCGCTGCCCCGCCGCACCTGCCGCTGCCGACCCTATGTGACGAGGAGGCCGCGGTGCCTCTCATGTACACCGGCGGCCTCCTCGTGGTTGTCCTTCAGTCCCCGCAGCACCCGGCCCGGACAGTGCCGAACCGGGTACGGGGATCCGCTCAGGCCTGGCCGACCTCGAAGCGGACGAAGCGGGTCACGGTGATGCCAGCCTCGGCGAGCACCTGCTTGACCGTCTTCTTGTTGTCCGTCACCGAGGACTGCTCCAGCAGGACGTAGTCCTTGAAGAAGCCGTTCACCCGACCCTCGACGATCTTCGGCAGAGCCGCTTCCGGCTTGCCTTCCTCGCGGGCGGTCTGCTCGGCGATACGCCGCTCGGACTCGACCTGCTCGGCCGGCACCTCGTCACGGGTGACGAACTTCGGCCGCATCGCGGCGATCTGCATCGCGGCGCCACGGGCGTCCGCGTCGGCCGCCTCGTCCGACTTGCCGGTGTACTCCACCAGCACGCCCACGGCCGGCGGCAGGTCCTGCGCCTTGCGGTGCAGGTAGACGGCGATGGTGCCGTCGAGGATGGCGAAGCGGTTGAGCACCAGCTTCTCGCCGATCTTCGCCGACTGCTCCTGGATCAGGTCGGCCACGGTGCGGCCGTCGAGCGTCGAGGCGAGCAGCGCCTCGGCGTCGGCCACGCCGGACTTCGCGCCGTGCTCCACGAGCTGCTGGGCCAGGGCGATGAAGTCCTCGGTCTTGGCGACGAAGTCGGTCTCGCAGTTGAGCTCAAGCAGCGCGTTGCCGGAGTGCGCGACCAGGCCGTTCGCGGCGGTACGACCGGCCCGCTTGCCGACGTCCTTGGCGCCCTTGATACGCAGCAGCTCGATGGCCTTGTCGAAGTCGCCCTCAGCCTCGGTGAGCGCCTTCTTGGAGTCCATCATGCCGGCGCCGGTGAGGTCGCGGAGCCGCTTGACATCCGCAGCGGTGAATTCTGACATGACTCTCTCTTCGGTGATTGAGACTTCGATGGATGGTCTGCTACGGGGTTACCCGGATCCGGGCACGTGGAGTCCCCGTATGCGCTCGGGTCCGCCGGCCGCGCTGCGCGGCCGGCCGACCCGGCGACTGGATCACTCCGCGGCAGCAGCCGCAGGCTCCGCGGCCTTCTCCGAGTCAGCCTTCTTCTCGGTGTCCTCGATCAGCTCGCGCTCCCACTCGGCGAGCGGCTCGTCAGCGGCCACCACACCCGGCTCCGGCTTCTCGTCGGTGCCGCGCGACTTGCCCGAACGGGCGATCAGGCCGTCGCCGACCGCAGCCGCGATGACCTTGGTCAGCAGCTCGGCGGAACGGATCGCGTCGTCGTTACCCGGGATCGGGAAGTCGACCTCGTCCGGGTCGCAGTTCGTGTCGAGCACGGCGATCACCGGGATGCCCAGCTTGCGGGCCTCGTCGACGGCGATGTGCTCCTTCTTGGTGTCGACGACCCAGATCGCCGCCGGCACCTTCTGCATGTCCCGCAGACCACCCAGCGTGCGGGTGAGCTTGATCTTCTCCCGGGAGAGCTGCAGGGTCTCCTTCTTGGTGTAGCCCGCGGCGGTGCCGGAGAGGTCGCCGAGCGCCTCCAGCTCCTTCATCCGCTGCAGCCGCTTGTACACCGTCTGGAAGTTGGTCAGCATGCCACCGAGCCAGCGGTGGTTGACGTACGGCTGGCCGACCCGGGTCGCCTGCTCGGCGATGGCCTCCTGGGCCTGCTTCTTGGTGCCGACGAAGAGGATGCTGCCGCCCTCGGCGACGGTGCGGCGGACGAACTCGTAAGCCGTCTCGATGTACTCAAGCGTCTGACGCAGGTCGATGATGTAGATGCCGTTGCGCTCGGTGAAAATGAAGCGCTTCATCTTCGGGTTCCAGCGGCGGGTCTGGTGCCCGAAGTGGACACCGCTCTCCAGCAGCTGACGCATGGTCACTACGGCCATGGTGGGGTGCTCCTTCGATATCCCTGGTTGTTCCGCCGGGCCTGGTGGCCTGGCGTCCTGGCGCCTGATCGCCGGCCATGGTGGGCCCAATCAAGATCGGGACCAGGGGGCCGCCGTTCCACGGACAACCGTGGAAAGGGCGCGCGAGGTCGACCGCACGGGCGGTCGCCAGTTGCCAAGTGTACGCCCCGCGCCCCTCGCCCCCGCACAACCCCGGCAGCCGGGCGGCCCCCAGCGAGGGCGAGGGTGACGTACGGGACGATCGGCACGTCACCGGAGGGCGCGGCGCCGACCACCCGACGCCCACGCCCCGGTGATCCGCGCCGTCGCCGCCCTCAGCCAGCGCCGAGCGCCGCCGCCACGAAGAGCACCAGCCCGATGGTGAGGTACGCCGTGGGCGGGCGGAGCCAGACCCGGCCCGGGTCACCGATGGCCGCGCCCCCGGTGAGCAGCGCGTACAGTCCGGTTGCGAAGATCGGCAGCCCGAACGCGAGGAATGTCCCGGAAACCACGCCGGTGGGAGAGACCGGCCCGCCGACCGCGCCGTCCAGCAGCATCCGGAGCGCCGGAACCTCAAGGATCACCACGAGTACGGCAAAGAGCAGCGCGACCGCCGGCCGACGGGTCCGGTACACCCCGTCACCGGCCGGCCCACTGCCACCGCGGCGCGGCCCCTCGGCCGGCTCGCCGTACAGGCCGCCGCCGGGTGGTTCGGCACCGAAGGGCAGCCCGTCGACAGGCGCGGGACGTCCGCCCGCGGCGCCGAGCATGGCGATCGGACCGGTCGGCATCTGCAGCGGCCCGGCCGCCACCTCGACCGAAGCGGGCTCCTTCTCGTCGGTGCGGCCCGCGCCCACGATCGGATAGCCGCCCAGCGGCGAACGCTCCCCGCCGGCCATCGTCCGAGCCGTGTCGGCGGCGGACCGCTCGCCGTCGTCCGGGGCCTGCGCCAACCGCCCGGCGTCGTCCGGAACCTGCGCCAACCGCCCGGCGCCATCGGGCCGTACGCCATCCGTCCCGTACCGGCCGCCGTCGTCCGGCTCGCCGCCCCGATCCTCCGGATCACGGCTGCCGCCCGGCCGGACCCGAATCGCGTCGAGCGGATCGCGGCGCAGGTCCAACGGCTCGGTGTAGCGCTCGGTGCCGGTGTAGCGGTCCGGCTCGGTGCGGAACCGGTCCGACTCACCTTCCGTACGGAACCGGTCCGGCTCGGTGCGGAACCGGTCCGACTCGCCTTCCGTACGGAACCGGCCCGGCTCACCCCGGAACCGGTCCTGCTCGCCGGTGAAGCGCTCGCCGAGGTAGCCGTCCGGCTGGTGGCGCCGGTCCGTGGCACGCCAGTCCGGCTCCGGGTATCCGCGCTCGCCGGCGTACCAGCGTGGCTGCTCCTGGTCCTCGGGAAAGTTGCGTTGTCCGTCCACGAACGGGCACCGTATGCGACCCGCCCGCGGCAGCGCCAATTAGATGACCTTGATGCCCGGCTTGTCGCTGGCCACTCCGATCCCGCCCGCCAAGCCACCTTTCACCCGACTGGCGAAGATCTGATTCGACCTGTTCCGACCGGATACGGACAGCGGGTACGTGACGGAGGTCGCTGCGCCGCACCGACGGTCGGCGGACCATCTCGGATATGACGGTCAGCGAGGAGTACGCGCTCGCGGAGATGTTCCGCCGGTTCGCGCGACAGGAGTTCCGCGGCGTCTCACCCCGGTACGAGTACCTCTCCGAACTTCTCGCCGAACGACCGGACCTCTCCAGCCCACTGCTCGCCGCCGTACCCGGCCAGCGCCGGGCGATCCTCTACTTCGCCGCCGTGCAGTACCTGCTCCGTACCACCGCCGCCGGACACCCGCTCGGCGCGTACCTGCCGACCCTCGGCGGCGACCGCGAACCGGACGAGGGTCTGGGCGCCGCCCTGACCGACCTGGCCGGCGACCACCACGCCGAACTGACCGAACTCTGCGCCACCCGTACCACCCAGACCAACGAGGCGCGGCGGACCGCCGGACTCCGGACCGGTTTCGGCCGGGCCGCCGCGTACGCGCAGGGACGCCCGCTGCACCTGGTCGAACTCGGCACCAGCGCCGGGTTGCTGCTGATCGCCGACCGGTACGCCTGCCGCTACGTCGGGCCGGACGGCCGGACCGAGACGTACGGGCCGGCTGAGGCGGCGGAGGCGCTGACCATGACGGTGCGGTTACGGGGTCCGGGCTGGCCCGACCCGGCCGCCGCCGAGCTGACCATCGCCGACCGGGTGGGCGTCGACCTCTCCCCGATCGACGCCAGCGACCCGGTCGCGACCGACTGGTTGCGGGCCTGCATCTGGCCGGAGCAGGTCGAGCGGTTGACCCGGCTGGAGGCGGCTCTCGCCGAAGTGGCCCGGGTTCGGCCGCGACTGGTCGCCGGCGACATGGTGCGTACGTTGCCGGCGCTGCTCGCCGAGGTCGACCCGGGTACGGTTCCGGTGGTCTTCGCCTCGATGGCGCTGACGTACCTCGACCGAGCCGACCGCCGCCGGTTGGCGACGGTGCTCGCCGAGGTCGGCGCGGAGCGGGACCTGACCGTGGTGCTCAGCGAGGCGTCGGTGGCCGGTGCCGAACTCTTCCTGGACGGCCGGCCGGCGGCTGCCGCGCCGCCGGGGGTGATCGGGGCCGCGCTGCTCACCGTCGTCTCGTGGCGCGGCGGTCGGGCCGACGTCGAGGTGCTGGGCCGCACCGACGGACACGGTAGCTGGCTGGAATGGAACCCCACCCGGTACGCCTACGCGCCTCCCCCGGCGTAACGACGACTGAGGGCCGCTCGGCTCGACATACCACGCCCCGGGCTTGATCGTCCGGCTGTCCACAGGCCGTCCCGTCCTCCACACCTCCGCCGCCCGGGGCGGCCTCCGCGCGCCGGCCCGGCCACCCTCGATCGCATGACGAGGCAACGGAAGGCGGTCGGCGCGTACGGCGAGCGGTGTGCCGTACGGCATCTGCTGGCGGCTGGGCTGCGGGTGGTGGACCGGAACTGGCGCGGCCCCTCCGGGGAGATCGACATTGTCGCCTGGGACGGGGCGGTACTCGTCTTCTGCGAGGTGAAGACCAGACGCGGCGTCGCCTTCGGTGCACCGGCCGAGGCGGTGGTGCCATCCAAGGCGCGCCGGCTGCGGCGGCTGGCGGCGCAGTGGCTGGACCAGCACGCGGCTCACCCGGACGAGGTTCGCTTCGACGTGGTCTCGGTGTTCGCGCCACCGCGCGGCGCCGCCCGGATCGAGCACCTCAGGGCCGCGTTCTAGGGTGCCGCCGCGCGGGCCGGCCGGGTTTCGCACCGGCCGGCCCGTCCCTTCCCGCCCCTCAGCCGGGGTTCGCGGCGTTCCAGTCGACAAGTTCCGGGGAGCGGTTGGTGATGACGCCGTCGACCCCGAGCGTCTTGAGCTGCCGCCACTGGCTCGCGGAGTCGACCGTCCAGACCATCAGCGCCACTCCTGCGGTGTGCAGGCTGGCGATGACCGCCGGTCGGGCGGTCAACGCGGCGACCGCCGGGTTGTACGCGGTCAGGTGGTACTGCCGGGCGACCGCTACCGGGTCGGCGTCGAGGGTGCTGCGCAGCAGGCCGAGCGGGATCTCCGGGGCCAGTTCGTAGCTGTACCTGAGCGCGTTGGTCTCGAAGCTCTGGATGAAGACCCGGCCGGTCATATGCTCCGCCCGGATAAGGTCGATGATCTTGCCGACCTCGGCCCTGGTGTGCGCGCCCTTGATCTCCAGGAGCAGCCTGCCGCCCCGGGTACGCAGGTCGGCCAGTTGCTCGGCGAGCGTCGGAATCCGTACGCCGACGAACGTCGGGCCGAACCACGAGCCCGCGTCGAGTTGCTTGAGCTGGGTCGAGGTGAGGTTGCGGATCGCACCGGTGCCGTTGGTGGTCCGGTCGACCGTGCTGTCGTGCAGCACGAACGGCACGCCGTCCTTACTCGGCTGCACGTCGTTCTCGATCCAGTCGGCGCCGTTGCTGCGCGCGATGTCCTGCGCGACGAGGGTGTTCTCCGGTGCGACGGCGGAGGCGCCGCGATGGGCGATGACGCTGAGCGGCGCCCCGACCGGACGGATGTACGGGCTCGGCGCCAGCTCGGTGACCTTGACGTTGTCGAACGACACCGTGGCCCCGTTGACGATCAGGGCCTGCGTCCCACCGGTCGAACGCTGCAGGCTGCTGGTACGCAGCACCTCCCGGCCCGCGAAGAACCACCGCGCGTTGATGCCGTGCACCTCGGCGGCGATGCTGATGTCGCGACCGGTGCCGGCGGCCGACGGGGCGGCAGCGGTGTTCGTCACGTTCCAACTGTTGGCGGTGGTGAGCTGGGCGAACTCGATCCCGTTCGAAGCGGTGCTGCCGCTGCGCAGGGTGGCGATCCACCACGGCGGGGTGCCGGCGGCGGGTACGTCGAGCCCGAGCGCGGTCCACCGGGTCGCCTCGGCGACGGACTCGAACCGGACGGTCGCCTCGAACCGGAAGTCGTTCAGGTGCCGACCGAAGGTGATTTTGTTGGAGCCGCTGGCGGCGGCCCCGTACAGCCGGCCGTTCCTGACCGTCCAACTGCCGTCGACGGCCCGCCATCCGGCGGGCAGACCGCCGCTGTCGAAGTTCGCCGATACGACCACACTGCCGGGTGCGGCGACGGCCGGTGCGGTGGTGTCGACGGCGGTGAGGGTGCCGACGGCGAGCGCCAGGGCCAGCAGTCCGACGACGGCCCGGCCGGGGGTGGTGGCCCGGGCGCGCCCGGCGCCGAATCGAGTGAAGACCATGATTGGGACGTTAGGTCGGAGCGGGGAACAGACAGGCGGAAACCAGTTACCGGTACGGAAAGCAGGGATGTACGACTCATCGCGCCCGGACCAGCCGAAGCGGGCGATCACTCCCGAATGGCAACGGCACCGGTGGCGCCGCCCGGCCCACCGACTAGAGTGCCGGAGGTCATGACGAGCACCCTCACGCCCACCACCGCTGGCCAGTCCCGCAGCAAGCTGCCGTCGTTGACCGGCCTGCGCTGGGTCGCCGCGATGCTGGTTTTCGGATTCCACGTCGGCACCATGCGGATCATCGCCGAGCCTGACTACCAGGCGGTGGTCGGCAAGCTGTTCACCCTCGGCCTCTCCGGGGTGCAGTTCTTCTTCATCCTCAGCGGCTTCGTGCTGGTCTGGTCGGCCCGACCGGGCGACACACCGTTGGCGTTCTGGCGGCGCCGGATCGCCAAGATCTTCCCCAACCACGTGGTGTTGTGGGCGGCGGTGCTCCTGCTCGGGATCTACTTCGCGGACCCGTTCAACCTCAAGGTGGCGCTGACCAACCTCTTCCTGGTGCAGGCGTGGAACCCGACGCCGGGATGGTTCTACAGCGTCAACACGGTCAGCTGGTCGCTCTCCTGCGAACTCTTCTTCTACCTCTGTCTGCCGCTGGTGCTGCCCCTCATCCGCCGGCTACGCCCGTGGGTCCTGGTCGTGATCGTGGTCGCGATGCCACTGCTGATTCTCGCCATGTGGCCGGGGCAGTTGCTGGTGCCGGAGCCGGACCGCTGGTGGTTCACCCAGGTGTTCCCACTGGTGCGCTCACTGGAGTTCTGGATGGGCGTCGCGGCGGCCGAACTGATGGTGCGCGGCCGGTGGCGCGGCCCCAACCTGAAGGTCGCCAGTGTGATCTTCGTGGTGACGTGGGTGGCGGCGAGCCAGTGGATCCGCGCGGAACTCTGGACGACGCTGCTCGCCGCCGTCTACGTACTGGTGATCGCGGCGGCGGCGGACGCGGACGTCCGGGGGACCTGGTCGCCGTGGCGCTCCCGGCCGATGCGCTGGCTCGGCGAGGTCTCGTTCGCCTACTACCTGGTGCACGTGTTCGTGGTGACCAGCGTGCTGCGCGCCACCAACCATCTGAACGGCTTCCCGGGCTGGCAGGGCCCGGCCGCCGCGGTCGGGTTCCTGCTACTCAACCTCGTCCTTGCCGGACTGCTGTTCCACTTCGTCGAGACACCGATGATGCGGCTGCTCTCGCCCCGACGCCGCCGCCCGCACACCGCGTCGGCACCGGACTCCGCCGCACCGGCCGCGACGACAGCGGCGGAGACGACAGCGGCGGAGACGACAGCGGCGGAGACGGCGACGGCGGTACGGATACCGCGTCAGACCAGCGCCGGTGACCGTACCGCCCGGGAGGCAGACGCCGTCCGTGATCCGGAGCGGGTCACGTAGGTGAGCCGGTGACCGGGCGCCACATCGGCTGGATGCCCGGCCCGTCGTCGGGCAGGTCGATCGGGTCGCCGAGGGGACGGAAACCGTACCGTTCGTAGAGTGCCCGGTTCCGTGGCGAACTGGCCTCCAGGTAGGCCGCGACCCGGTCGGCATCGGCGCGGGCCAGTTGGTAACCGAGCATCGCGCCGCCGAGCCCCCGGCCACGGCACTCCGGTACGACCACCATCTGCTGCAGGTACCAGTGCGGCTCCGCGCGTGGGTGGCGCCGCCGGGTCAGCTCGTGCACCAGCGCCATCCGGGGCGCGTACTCGCCGTACGCCTGGCGGAAGAAGGCGGTCAGCTCCGCCGACCCGACCTCCGGCGGAACACCGGTGCCGTCGTCGAACTCCCAGACCGACAGCCCGGCGACGGACGTCTGCTCGGTCCCGGCGACCAGGACCGTGCTGCCGGAGATGGCAGCCCTGATCCACTCGATCGTCGTCCCGTCATCGGGGTCGAGTCGGTCCCGGCGGTCCCGCTCGTCCGGCACCACCCAGCCGACCACCGCCTCGTCCAGGCTGGCCCGGACCAGCGCCGCCGCGATCGCGGCCGACTCGTCCGCGCCGGCCGGTCGAACGATCAGGCTGTCGGACATCGATCTCCCCCTCCGCCGGGCACCCACCCTCTGGTCGGCGGCCATGGTGGACATTGCCAGACGTCGGCAACCCGAGCATGCTTCGACTCATGACCGCGTCCGCCACACCGCCCCCGATTCGACGGTCCCTGTTCGCGCACACGCCGGTCCGGCGGACGCCACAGGCGGTGCTGCGGGCCCTGCTCGACCGGGTCGACGCCGACACTCCCCCGGGCGGTCCGGACGGTCCGGTGGCGCAACTCGAACGGCGCCTCGCCGCCCTGCTCGGCACGGAATCGGCGCTCTTCTTCCCGACCGGGACGATGGCGCAGCAGGTGGCGCTCCGGATCCACGCGGAACGACGCGGCCGGCTCGCGTTCGCCGCGCACCCGCAGACCCATCTGGACGTCTGGGAGGCCCGGGGCTACCAGGTGGTGCACGGCCTGCGGTTCCACCCGGCCGGCGACCGCCACCGACTGATGACCGGTGCGGATCTCGCCGAGATCGGCGAGCCGCTCGCGGCCGTGGTGTGGGAACTGCCGCAGCGCGACATCGGCGGCGAGTTGCCCGAGTGGGACGAGCTGTGCGACCAGGTCGCCGCCGTACGCGCGAACGGGGCGGCGGCACACCTGGACGGCGCCCGGATATGGGAGGCGCAGACGTACTACCGCCGCCCGTTCGACGAGATCGCCGGCCTCTTCGACACGATCTACGTTTCGCTCTACAAGGCGCTTCATGGCGTACGCGGGGCTGTCCTCGCCGCCGACACCGCGACCATCGACACGGCCCGGGTGTGGCGCGGCCGCCTCGGTGGCGCGATCCACGACGCCTGGCCGCTCGCCCTGGCAGCGCTCGCCGGACTTGACGAACTGCTGCCCCGGATGTCGGCGTACCGCGACCACGCGATCGCGCTCGCTACCGCGATCAACGCCGACGGGACGGCGCTGGCCTGGCCGAACCCGCCGCAGACCCCCCTCTTCCACGTGCATCTGCCGGCGGGCCCGGCGGCGGTCGAGCGGGCCGGCGCCGCTCTGTTGGCCGAGACCGGAACCCAGCTCTTCCCCCGGCTCCGTACGGCACCGGACCCGACCCGGTGCAGCTTCGAGATCAGCGTGGCCGAGAACGCGATGGACTTCACCCCGGACGAGGTCGTCGACCTGCTTCGGGAACTTCTCGACCGGGCGGCACGGGCCTGATCACCGACCGGCGCGCCACCACGACCGGGTGCCGACGACGCGGCTACGCGCCGCCGACGCGGGCGAGCAGGTCGGGGGTGACCGGGTCGACCAGATCGCCGTACTGGGGGTGGCGGTCCAGGTAGGACTTCACGAACGGGCAGATCGGGACGACGCGAAACCCCGCTGCCCGTACGTCGTCGAGCGCTTCGGCGATGAGCCGGGTGCCGAGCCCCTGGCCGCCGTACTCCTTGCCGATCTCGGTGTGGAAGAAGACGCGCTGCCGGTCGTGGTCGAAGAACTGGGTGAATCCCGCGACCTGACCCGCCACCGCGATGGTGTACCGGTGGCGCCGCAGGTCCAACTCGACGATCGGGTCGGCGGAGGAGTCCGTCGCGGAAGGGTTCGTCATGGCAGTCTCGTCTCCAGCGGTGAGGTACGGGGCGAACGGGTTCAGGAGCGCAGTTTCAGCCGGCCGTTCGGCAGCGGCGGGGCGGGAATCAGGTGCTGCCAGTCCTCGGGGAGTGTGCCGTACGGGGAGCCGCCGTCACCGTCGCCGAATGCCTGCGCCTGCCACCGGTCCCGGTACTCGACGATCTCCTCGTGCGTACGCCCGATGAAGTTCCACCACATGATGATCCGCTCGCCCAGCGGTTCTCCGCCGAGCAGCAGGATGCGGGCCGGGCCCTGCTCTGCGGTGATGGTCAGCGTACGCGGCCCGGTCGGGACGAAGAGCAGTTCCGACTGGCCGACGCCGGCACCGGCGACGGTGATCCTGCCGTCGTCGACGAGGACGCCGTGCTCGAACGTGGGGTCCACCTCGATCGTCACCGTGGCGGCGGGCTCCAACCGCACCTCCGCCGCGACCAGTCGGGTCGCCGTGCGCACCGGCGAGGTCGCGCCCATCAGGGTGCCGATGAAGACGCTCATCCTGGCCCCGTCGATCCGGAACGGTTCCGGGGCGTAGTGCTCGAAGCGGGGCGCGGTGTGGCGCTCGCCAGCCGGCAGCGCGATCCAGAGCTGCGCGCCCCGCAGGACCGTGGTGTCAGGGGTCGAGATCTCCGAGTGGGCGATACCGCGACCGGCGGTCATCAGGTTCACCTCGCCGGGGCGGACGGTCCGGACCGAGCCGACCGTGTCGCGGTGCTCGATCTCACCGTCGAAGAGCCAGCTCACGGTCTGTAGACCGGTGTGCGGGTGGCCGTTGACCACCATTCCGCCGGTGCTCTCCACCTGATCCGGACCGTAGTGGTCGACGAAGCACCAGGCGCCGATGAGCGACCTGGCGCGCTGCGGCAGGGTCCGCCGTACGTTCAGTGCCCGCAGCCCGCCGAGCGGAACCTCGCGCGGCTCCAGGATCTGCAGCCCTTCCGGACCAGACTCGCAGGTGGTGAAGTCGGGCTCCGCCTCGGTCGTACTCACAAGCCCTCCCGCCGGTAAGGAGGGGCCCCTTGTTATCGCTTTTCGTATAGGAAGGGGCCCTTCCTAACGCCTTGGACGCAGCGAGCCTAGCTCGCGCAGGGCCGGCGCGATCGGCCGTGTGATCTCGGCCGGCTGCCTTCGCGACAAAGGAGCACGGGGGGGTCAGTTCGACTCGGGGGGCAGATGTTCCTTGGCCCAGAGGGCGATCTGCCGCAGGGCCGGAATCAGTGCCTGTCCGGCGGCGGTGAGTTCGTAGGAGACCGAGACCGGAGGGCCGGGGTCGACCGTCCGGGTGATGACCCCCACCTCGGTCAACTCGGACAACCGGTCGGAAAGCACCGAGTCGCTGACACCCTCCACCGCCCGGGCGAGTTCCCGGAACCCGGCTGGCCCGGCCCCCAGGACACCGACGACCACGCCGCTCCACCGCTTCCCGAGCACGCCGAAGGCCCGCGACAGCGAGGCGTCGGCGCGGACGCACTCCTCGAATGTCTTGCGGGCGGGTCGGGACATACCCCCAAGCTAGCAGATCCGCTGGCGCTTTGCTTTTCGAAGTCGCTAGTGATCATGATGGAGACAACCCGGTCACGTCCGAACGTGACGGTCCTCGGGGGCGGATTCGGCGGCATCAGGGTCGCCAAGGGTCTCGACGACATCGCCAACGTGACCCTCGTCGACCCCTCGGACGCCTTCCTGCACAACGTGGCGTCGTGGCGGGCACTGGTCGAGCCAGCATGGGTGGACCGGATCTTCCTGCCGTACGACCGGCTCCTGCACCACGGCCGGTTCGTGCACGACCGCGCCGTGGCGGTCGACGGCCGGCAGGTCGCCCTCGCCGGAGGCGAACGCCTGGAGCCGGACTACCTGATCCTCGCGACCGGCTCGCCCTACCCGTTCCCCGCCAAGAGTGACGAGGCGCGCAGCGCCACCGCGCAGGTCAAGTTCCGCGACGCGCACCAGGAGCTGCGCGGCGCGCAGCGGGTGCTCGTCGTCGGCGCGGGGCCATCCGGCCCGGAACTCGCCGGCGAGATCGCGTCGTTCTTCCCGGATAAGCAGGTCACCCTCGTCGACGCCGGACCCGACATCCTGCCCGGGGCGTACGAGCAGGCGCTCCGCGACGAACTGCGCGGACAGCTCGACAAACTCGGCGTCGAGCTGAGGCTCAACAGTCCACTACGCGACCTGCCCAGCGTCGCCCCGGCCACCACCGCCCCGGTGTCGGTCACCACCACCGGCGGCGAGGAACTGAACGCCGACATCTGGTACCGCTGCTTCGGCACCGGGCTCCAGACCGACTACCTCCGGGGCGCGCTCGCCGACATCCGCGACGATCAGGGCTACCTCCGGGTCGACGACCGGTTGCGCGTCGTCGGTCAGGAACGGATCTTCGCCCTCGGTGACATCGCCAACGCCGACACGAACCTGGCCGGGCGGGCCATGCAACAGGCTGACCTGCAGCATGCTGGTCGAGATGAACTCCGTCCTGTTCGACGCCCGGGTCAGGGACGAAGACTCCTGACCGGCACGGTCGGTGTCGGGTGTCACCCCGACGGTCCGGCCCGGCGACAACCACCTGTCGCCGGGCCGACCCCATCGACCAGCGCACCGCCGGAATCAGCGGCCCAACCGCTCCTTACGACGCAGGAGGGCCGACCTCGTCCGGCGGGCGATGCGCAGGTGGACGACCACCAGTACGCCCAGCGCCAGCACGACGACGAGCAGCAACGGCTCAAGCCTGTGCCGCGCAGTGGTGATGACCAGTGCGCCGACGGTAAACAGCAGCCAGGCGCCCAGCCCGAGCCAACCAGCGACGACGCGATCCCGGGCGAACAGCGGCGCCCGGCGAGTCACCGCCCAGCCGCCGAAGGCCGCCCAGCACAACCCGATCGCCACCAGCACCGCGAACGCCACCTCCGTACGCGGCGGCAGCCCCGGCTCGGTCGCCCACAGCAACCCCACCAGACCGCTCCCGGTGAGCCCGGCGAGGGCCAGCGTCACGTAGCCGACCCGCCGCCGCAGCGACAACGGCGCGTCGAGCCGCTTCAGGAGATCTTCCGGCGTCATGCCTCGTATCCCTTCCTCGACAGTTCGTTCCGCAACAACTTCCGCGCCCGGTTGAGGCGGGACTTCACGGTGCCGACCGGCACGGCGCAGATCTGTGCGCACGCGTCCAGCGGCAGGTCCTCGACGTAGAAGAGCAGGAGCACCTCCCGCTCCCGCGCCGGCAGCGCCGCCAGCGCGCCCCCGAGCGTCTCCCGGTCGACAACACCCTCCGCCTCGTCCCCGCCGGCCACCTCCTCGACCAGTTCCGGTTCAGGGTGTGCGTACGCGTCCCGTAGCCGGTTCATGACGGCCCGGCGGGCAATGGTGAACAGCCACGGCGCGAACCGGTCCGGCTGGCGGAGTCTCGGCAGTCCCTTGAAGACCGCCAGCCACACCTCCTGCACCACGTCGTCGTCGCGGCCGGCGAGCATCCGCCCGACGTACCGCTCGACCGGCCCGTGCCACGTCCGGACCAAGTCGGCGAACGCCTCGCGCTCGCCGAGCTGACAGCGGACCACCAGCAACTCATCGCTCATCTGCCCTCCTTCGCCGGTTCAGTCGGTACGCGCGCCACGGAGGTTCATCCCGCCCCCGGCACCTCCCGCCCCCGGCGGCCCCCGAAACGACACGGGGCCAGCGGGACCAGCCGGACCAGCGGGGGGCCTAGCACAACGAGGGCATGATCGTCCGACTGTCCACAGCGGGCCGCGTCGTCCACAGCCGGCCTCCGGCGGGCTGCCGGTGAGGCGGGACTCGGTCAGGGTCTGACCCGTGACCACCAGCCCCAGATCCCACCAGTGGATCCCCGGACCGTACCCGGACCGCCACATCCCCGAGCCGCTCATGATCCGGCCCTCGAACCGAGCCACGAATGACCGACGCGTCGGCGCCGGCCCGAGCGGAGCGTCGTGAGCTACGCCAAGGTGCTCTGCGTCGGACTGGTCGGGGTGACCGGTCACCTCGTCGAGGTCGAGGCCGACCTCGCCCCGGGCCTGCCCGCCGTCGTCCTCTCCGGTCTGCCGGACACCGCCCTCAACGAAGCCCGCGACCGCGTACGCGCCGCTGTCGTCAACTCCGGCCAGCCCTGGCCCAACCGCCGGATCACCGTCAACCTGCTCCCCGCCACCCTGCCCAAGCACGGCTCGGGATTCGATCTCGCCATCGCAGCCGCGCTGCTCGGCGGCACCGGCGACCTCCCACTCGCACCGTTGGACGGCGTCGTCGTCCTCGGCGAGCTGGGACTCGACGGCACGGTCCGGCCGATCCGGGGCGTACTGCCGATGGTCGTGGCAGCGGCCCGAGCCGGGATCACCCGGGTGGTCGTACCGATCGACAACGCCGCCGAGGCCGCGGTCGTACCCGGGATGCGGGTCCGGGCGGTGGAGAGCCTGCACCGGCTGGTCGCGTACATCCGGGACGGGGCCGCGCTGCTCGACCCACCGCCACGCCACGGCGCCCCGCCGCTACGGGGACCGGACCTCGCCGAGGTTGCCGGTCAGGGGCTCGGCCGGCGGGCTGTGGAGGTCGCCGCAGCCGGTGGTCACCACCTCGCGCTACTCGGCCCGCCCGGCGCCGGCAAGCCCGATCCCGCAATGTGACACACTTATTTCGGTAACTAATGCCGGAGTTGATCCGATAGGTACGACCGATGGTCACCCCATCGTTGCCGATGTTCGAACCTTACTGGCGGGCGGGTTTTGGCCATGGGAAGTGGTCGCTGGGCCGTTCGCGCCCTCCTGGATGGCTGCCGCCGTTGAGGGGGTGGCGGCCCGATGAGTACGGACAAGACGTTGCGGGTGCTGACCGGGCTAACGGTGGCAGCGCTGGCGATCGTGGCGGGCGCGATTTCCTTCTCGCATATGACCGAACTGGCCGTTCAGCACGGTCAGACCGGGTGGAAGGCGTACGCCTTTCCGATCAGTGTGGACGGGTTAGAGATCGTGGCGAGCCTGTACCTCGTCGCGCAGCGGCGCGCGGGTCGCCAGACCGGCTGGGTGCCCTGGGTTGCGCTCGTGGTCGGCACGCTGGCCAGCCTCGCGGCAAACGTCGCGGTGGGCGGTCACGATCCGGTCGGCAAGGCTCTGGCCGGTTGGCCGGCGCTGTCGATGCTCGTATCTGTCAAGTTGTTGTTCTCCATGATCGACCATGGCGAGGACGATCAGCGGACGGCCGGAGACGATCAGCGGACGGCCGCTGATCGTCCGTCCGTCTCCGGGACGGTCCGGCAGACCGGCCCGGACGGCGGACCCTCGTCCCGGCCGACGACGGACGAGCGGACGGTTGCGTCCGGCCGGTCCGCGACCGGCGGAACCGCTCCGGGCCGGTCGACGGAGATGGGTCTCCCGCCTGTGCCGGTCGACGTTCGCCCGGTGGCGCACCTGCTACCGGCGGCGCGTGCCGCCCGCGCGATGCTGGCATCCAAGGGGCGCTCGCTGTCGCGGGATGCTCTGGCGGACGCGATGCGCGACGATGGGCACGGCGTGTCCAACGAGCGCGCGTCGCTTCTGTTGAAGATTCTCAGAGCCGAGCTGGGCGAACGGCAGGATGCTTCCCCGGTTTGAGTGGCTCGGCGAGGGGCTGGGCACTCGGCGCGCTGCCCGCCCTTCGCTGTCTGGGTGACAAGCGAGCCGTGTGAGTAGGCAGAGGGGGACTCGTTCGCCTTCGGAGCAGAACTTCCGCTGAACGAGGGCGCGGAAGTCACCCTTGGTTGCGCTGCTGAGGAACGTCGTGAAGTCGGTCAGCATGAACCGCAGTGTCGGGCCGTTCGGGTCTTTGGAGTCGCGTATCCCCACGAGGTGATCCTTGCGCGCGACCTCGACGCACGCGCCGTTGTCCTGGGAACGGGTGCTCTTGCGCCAGATGGCCTGAGACAAGTCCACGAACGCATCCGTTGTTGCCGCCCGTGTCAGCGATGGAGCCGCGCCCGCGCATGTGGCATCGTCGGGCCGGGCTGGCGGCTGTCGTACGTCACCCTAGCCCGCCACATACAGGTAGTCACCGTCTGCGACGCAGGGTGACGGGTGGGATGGGCTCGGGCGGTGCCTCAATCGGGCGCAGGGCGTCGCACGCGACGCCCTGCCTCTAGGGAAGGTTGAACTCCCCGGTCCTGGTTCCGACGATGAAGGTGTGCCACTCGTCGGGCGTGAAGACAAGGACTGGTCCGGTGGGGTCCTTGCTGTCTCGCAGCGCGACGATGCCGGGGAGGTTGTCCGCCACCTCGACGCACTGACCGTTGCTCTGACTGCGCGAACTCTTGCGCCACGTGGCGCGTGTGAGGTTCACCGCGCCTCCTTCCGATCTACGCCAGTTCCCTGGCGACCGCTGCGATGAACTCGACCGACTTGGTCTCGCTCAGCGCGGCGGCGTGCATGTGGGTGAACACCATGTTAGCGCGGCGAAGATCGTCTTCCTTCTCCATGTAGGCGTCGCCCGCGAAGCTTTCGACGTAGGCCACGGGCGAGTGAACATCGTCGGGAAAGTCGAGGATGGCGATGCTTCCCAGGGTGCCGGGATGCCCGCCCTCCGCGAACGGCAAGACTTGAACGGTCACGTTCGGCAGCTTGCTTGCTTCGATCAGGTGGTCGAGCTGGTTCTTCATGACGGTCTTGCCGCCGACCCGCCGTCGCAGCGCGCCTTCGTCCAGGATTGTCCAGAGGTTGAGGTGGGGTTCTTCGGTCAGACACGCCTGCCGTGCGATGCGTACCTGGACCCGCTTCTCGATCAGAGCAGCGTCGGGCACGATCCTCTGTGTGGTGAGCAGGGCGCGGGCGTAGTCCTCGGTCTGGAGTAGTCCCGGAATCGCGGCAAGCTCGAAGTTCTTGACCTCGGTGGCTGCCGACTCAAGTCCGATGTACATGCTGTACGGCGCGGGCAACTGGCCGAACTTCGCCCACCAGCCGCGTTCCTTGCCCTGCTTCTGAAGATCCAGCAGCGTGCCGCGTACGCGCTCGTCGGTCACGCCGTACTTGTCGAGCATGACCAGGAGGTCGGCGCGGCCGACGCCGACGTCGCCGGACTCGATCTTGTAGATCTTCCAGTCCGAACAACCGAGAACGTCCGCCACCTGGGCATGCGCGAGATCGGCTGTCTCGCGCAGGGTGCGCAGCTCACGGGCGAGTTGCCAGCGAGCGATCGTCGGTCCGGTGGTCCTTGGCACGTCTACCTCCGCCTGCGTAATCACGGACAGTGTTCCCTCCTGCCGTTGTGGAAGCAAGGAAGTTGGCGAGCCCCAGAGTACGGCCGCCAAGCACAATCTTCCAAGGAAGGTTGCGCTTGGAGCATCCTCTTGCCATGCTGACATCAGCAAAGCCCATCGCTGTTCTACCAACGGCGGTAGGCCCTAGTGGTGGCGCCTCCGGTGGTTGGTTCGCGCCATCAGGACATTGAACTTGCTGGTGGTCGCAAGCCCCCGGCAGGGAGTTGCCGTGTGCATGTGGGATGTCTCTGCGGGCTCCCTGCCGGGCTACAGATCCGGCCGGAGGTGACGGCGATGGCCATTGCCGCAATTGTGAGTGCTTTGCTGATTGGTTTTTTCGGCGGGTTACTGGCGTTCAGAATCAAAGCTCGGTGGTGTCCGCGTTGCGGTGAACTCACGACTCAGGTCATCCCCGAGCGAGCCGGGCGGCCTCTATGAGGGGGTTATACGTCGACGGCGCGGAGGCGGCTAGCCCGGGGCGACGAGAAGGGGATCTGGTGCTGTCTCGGGATGACGGTGGCGCAAGTACAGATGGCACGGCATCTATCACCAGGGACCACATTCGGTTGGCGTTCCGGGAACTTGGTGCGAGTCTGTCGAGGCGGCGTCGCGAACTCGAATTGACTCAATCCGAGTTGGCGGCACAGGTGGGTTATTCGCGTAGCACGCTCGCCGGAGCCGAGAACGGGGCTCGCGCGCACCATGACTTCTGGCAGGCGTGCGACCGGCAGTTGGGGGCCGGTGGGGAATTGCTTGGCGGCTACCTTCGGGTTCGCGCACTGGTGCATGCACTCGTGGAGCAGACGGATCGGGAGCGCCTGCGGCGACGCATCGAACGAATTCGGAGCCCGCAAGTTGAGATCCAACAGGTGACCCCGGCCGAGCCGGCGGCAGGCAACCACGGCTGCAATTGCCCGGAAGAAGGGAAGGTGCCGGTGGTCACGATAACGGTGACTGCCGGTGCGACTGGCTCGGTGCACGTCCTGATCGACACGCCGACGCCGCGAAACGGCGGCCCCGCAAGTTCGGTGTCGCCACAAGGCGCACGGGTGTACTCGCTCGCGCAGGCGCGACACACCCGCGCGACTCGAACCGGCTGAGTATGCGAAAGCGCCCTACCTGGCGCTACATGCGATGACCCGCCCAGCGGTGAACTCGCCGGGCGAGGAAGGAACAAGAATGGGCGTGTATCACGGTGGCGACCAGATCGAACTCGCTCAGCAGACGCTGGAGTTGCACACGGTTTCCAGCGCGAACGGACACTGTATGGCCTGCGGGGTGCCGGGACCGTGCGCAGCACAGGAACAGGCGACGAAGGTCTTCCTGTTCGCTTTGCGGCTGCCTCGTCGCATTCCCGGATTGACCCGGCCGGAGCTGATCGGTGCTCGGCAGATGGGCTTGCCGGGCCTGCTTCCTCGGGCGAGTTGAGGGCGTTGTGAGACGGCTATGAAGGCGTCTGGGTCAACCGATACGGACTTGGGCCGCTTCATCAGTAGCGCATTGTTGGTCGAACAAATCCATCAGAGGGGCGCGGATGGATGCTGTGTCGGCTGCCGGGGTCAGTGGCAGAGATTGGCCCCGCATCCCTGCACGCAAGCCGAATGGGCACGATTAGCGCTCGACCGATTCGGCGAAGTATCACCAGAGCCAGCGAGTTCACAGCAAGGGAACAGCTCCTCCTAGTTCCGTCCGATCACAGAGAAGCGTCGATCGCGACGCAAAATTTCGGCTTCATTTGCTGACCCGACGCGGGCTCTCGTGATGAGTGCTTCTTCGCGGGGTTGGTTGCTGCATTTCGTCACCCCTGAATTGAGGAGGGCATGATGCCTGGCCAGACGACGCTCACCCACCCGCAGCGCCGCGCCCAAGGAAACGGATTGCGGATTCCGGCACAGGAGATGCCGAAACCGGCCGTCGCCTTGGCTGGGGCACCGGCGAGGCTGTCGCTGTTGTACCTGCTCAACGTGACCAACCCGGGACGGCTGTCGGCTGACTCGGGATTGCTGTTCGCGGACATCCTCGCGCCGGCAATGCTCGACCAGGACGTTCGTTTCACGGTCGCGGGACCGGTCGGTGTCTCCGATCCTCGGGCTGGTCACATCGAGGTGTCCGCGCCTACGACGAAGTACCGGGCGCGGTTCGCGTTCGATGTCGACGCGTGCGCTGCGTTGCTGCGTCGCGTGCGCCCGGAGGTTGTCGTCGCCAATCAGATCGAGGCCGCGCCCGGGGTGCGGGCGGCGATGTTGGAGGCCGGCAGTGACGCGCTGCTGGCCGGCTACTGCCACTACCTGCCGTTCCACCTCGACCCGGCGGGCGACCTGTGCTTGGACCCGTCGCTGAACGACGCCGGTCTCGGGCACCCGGTGTTGCTGTCGTTCTTCGCCGGGCTGATGGCCTGCGACCGGGTGATGGTGCATTCGAGCACCGCCGAGAGGTGGGTGACCGAGACCGCGGGCCGGCTCGGTCTGGATCTCGGTGACCGAGTGCGGATCGTACCGGCGCCGGCAGACCCGAATCTCGTCCGCCGGGCGGGCGAGGTGCCCGATCCGGGGCTGCCGGTCGGCATCTACAACCACCGCCTGTACGAGCACTACGGCACAGGTGAGTTCCTTGAGGTGGCGCGGCAGTTGGGCGCTGCGGGTGTCGGCGCGCGGTTGCGGGTCACCGACCTTCTCGGCAAGCGCCGCCCTGACCGGATTCGACTCGACGACAGCCCGGAACGCTACCTGGCCCAACTCGGCGCTCTGGACAACGTCGAGATCGTTGCCGACACCGTCGAGCGCGAGCGCTACCGGCGGCTGCTCGCCGGAGCCACCTTCGCGTTCGCCCCCTTTCGGCCGGGCACCATCTGGTCGATGTCCGTGGTCGATTGCCTGTCCATGGGCTTGCCCCTGCTGACCCGCCGGCTGGGCTGGCTCGGTGAGATCGGTGACCCGGAGTTGATGTTCGACTACCCCGGTGAGGCCGTGGCGATCGTGCGGCGTCTGGTGACGGACCCCGTCTTCGCCGCCGCAGCCGCCGATCGGGCGATCCGCTCGACCGCCGGCCTGACCCCCGACGTCGTCGCCACCGCCTACTTGAAGGCGATCACCCGATGACGCCCGCCTCGCCGTTCGACGTGGTGTTCCTCTCCTACGACGAACCGCTCGCAGACACGCTCTACACCCGGCTCAGCGACACGTTCGGGCAGGTGAAGCGGCTCCACGGCGTCCACGGCATGCGCCGCGCCTACCGACTGACCGCTGAGATGGTCGACAGCGACTTCCTGTTCATCGCGGACGCTGACTTCGAGGTCGCGGCCGACTTCAACCCCTCGGAGGTGAACGCCCTCGATGAGGGGGTGGCGATGCGGGTGTGGCGCACCGTCAACGCCGTCAACGGGCTCGTCTACGGCCACGGCGGTCTCAAGCTGTGCCGCCGGCAAGCCCTACGCGAGATGCGAGACGACGTCGTTGACGTCCTCGCCGGCCTGCCGGGAAGGATCGAGTTCACTCCGACTGTCGCGGGCCGGACCCGGTTCAACCAGTCGGCCTGGCACGCCTGGCGGGCCGGGTTCCGGGAGTGCGCGATGCTCGCCCGGGGCTGCGAGTACGGCACCGCCAGCGCCGAGGCGCAATCCCGCCTGGAGGTGTGGACTCTCACCGGCACCGGCCCGCATGCCGAAGACGCGATCAGAGGCGCACGGGCCGGGGTGACATTTGCCGCCGACACACCGCCCAACGACGGCACGTGGCAGAACCTCAACGACCCGGCGTGGCTCGCACAGCGCTACGCCGCCAGCCGATGACCACCTCTGCGGCGCCGTTGGTGCTCATCGAACCGGCTGCCGGCTCGGTCGGCGGTCACTGGTTCCAGGCGGCTATCCGCCTGGCCCGCCAGTGCACCGCCGAGGAACGCGACTGCACGGTCGTCGCCCTCGGCGGGATTCAGCCGAACGCCCGCGCCGCCCTTCGGCGCGCGGGAGCGCGCGTCGTCGGACGTGTCGGCCGCGAGCCGGCCGAGCGTGCGCTGTGGGCGGCCAGTCGGCTGCTCGGTCGCGCCAGCCGGCTCGTGGGCCGGCTGGCGCGGCACCGCCGGCTGCCGCACCAGATCGGCGCTCTCGCCCTTTGTCTGGGTGAAGCGGCGGCGTTGCGGGCGGGTACTCGTCGCGTCCGGACCGGCAGACCGGTTGTGGTGGTGCTGTCGGCCAGCGGCGCGTTGCACGGTCTCGCCGCCGCGCTGTCCGGCAGAGCCCACATCCGTGTGGTGCACGAGGTCCCCACAAGCGAGGACCGAGCGCTACGCCTCATCGGCCGACTCACGTCCGCCCACCTCAACCGGGTCCGCGTGGTGTGTCCCACCGAGGCGGTCCGGGCACGACTGGCGCAACTCTTCCCCAAACTGCCGACCGGGGTACGTCCGTTCGCACTCGGGGATGCCGAACCACCCCTCAGCGACGCCGAGCGCACCGCCGCCAGAGCGGACTTCGGACTCCAACCCGACGACACGGCACTCGCCCTGGTCGGCGGGTGGTGGGCACACAAGGACATCGCCACCGTCGCGGCGGCCCTGGCCCGGCTGACCCGTCCAGTCTGCGTGCTCGTCGCCGGGCATCCCGTCGACCCGGTGTTGCTGCGCCACCTTGCCGCCGCCGTGGACGGCCGGGTACACGCGCTTCCCGGGCCGGCACCTCGCTGGCACGTCCGCCGCGTCTACGCCGCCGCCGACGCCGCGATCGTGTCCCGTCGCCCAGGCGTCGGCAAGGAAAGCGGCCTGATCGCTGACTGCGCGGTCCTCGGCGTACCGCTGCTGGTCTCCGACCACGACCCAGCCACCACCAACCTGCTCCGCGACCAACCGTGGGTGCGCCTGTTCCGCACCGCCGACCCCGACAACCTCGCCGCAGCGATCACCGACCTAACCCTCCAACCGCTGCCACAGCCGATGCTGGGCGAGGCGATCAACCTCGGCCTGCCCACCGCAGCGACCACGCTCGCGTTCTGGACCGACCTGGCCACCGACCTTGGAAGGACTCAACACCATGCCGATCCCGCCACTGATCGCCGTCATCGGGCCGGTTGAACCCGACCTGCTCACCGCCTTCGTCGGGCACTACCGCGCCCACGGCGTACACCGGTTCCTGCTCGCCTTCCACTTCCCCGACCAGACCAGTGACGACGAGCGCGTCCGGCTTCTCGACACCTGCGGCACTCTCGACATCAGTCCCGCCCTGGTCAACGTCGGCCCCTGGCACGAGCACACCAACACCCGCCTCCGCGACGAACTACGCGCCCTCGCCGGCCCCGGCTGGCACCTACTCGCGGACTCAGACGAGTTCCACACCTACCCGAACAGCCTGGTCGACACCGTGCACGAGGCAGCCGGCGCGGGCATCGGCACGATCGGCGGGCTGATGCTCGACCGGATCACCCAAGACGGCCAACTCGGGCCGTGGAACCCGCAACAGGGCCTCGACCGCGCC
Source organism: Micromonospora sp. NPDC050417 (assembly GCF_044458865.1). Taxonomy (NCBI): domain Bacteria; kingdom Bacillati; phylum Actinomycetota; class Actinomycetes; order Micromonosporales; family Micromonosporaceae; genus Micromonospora; species Micromonospora sp. NPDC050417. Next base: position 29,833 of record NZ_JBITIH010000006.1, on the reverse strand, counting down.
TACCCACTCGGCGGCTTCCTCACCCACTACCTCCTGCGCGGCGACCCACGAAAGATCGTCCTGGCACACTCCACGGTCCCGGTCGCCAGCGGCAACCACCGCGCCCCCGGACACCGACCCGTGAACCGGCCACCGGTCGTGGTCCACCACTTCAAGTGGCGTCGCGGAGTCGACACCTACCTCCAGCAGCGCGTAAAACACCTCGCCCACGGCAGTTGGCGCAGCACCAGCCCCGCCCTGCTGCGGGAATCCCGACGCCTGCTCGACCACCTCGCCCGCCACGGCGGACACATCGCCGTCGACTCACCCACCCTGCCGCTGCGCCCGGTAACCCTCGACGCGCTACCGCCCTGGTGGGCACACGAGGCGGCCCACATCATCGACACCTGGCGGCCACCGCCTCAGAACGAACCGACCGGCACGATCTCCTCACCCTCACCATCCGGCACGTCGAACCGGGCGTAGAAGTCATCAAGCGCGCTCTCGGTCACCGTCAACGCGTTGGCGTGCTCCTCCTCGTTACGGGCCGTCAACCGGCGAAGCAACTCCTCCCGGGGAACCGGGAAGTACAGCAATCGCCACCGGGCGCCGGCCGTCTCCACCAGCTTCTTCCACGAATCCCTATCCCCGCGACGCCACAACCCGTGATCGAGCACCACGTCACGCCCCTCGGCCACCAGCCCCACCAGCCGATCCCGCACCTCGGCCACGACCGGCGCCTCCCGCTCGAAGTACTCGTACTCCGGATAGTCGACCCCGTACCGGCCATGCCGGGCGAAGACCTCCTCATCCACCGACAGCCGCACCGCCCCCGCCGGCTCCAACGCCCGCTTGGCATACGTGGTCTTTCCCGAACCGGTCAACCCCACCAGGAAAAACACCACCGGCACCCGCTCGCCCACCTGGCCTCCTTCACCCTCACTCGCCCCGACCACCGTGACAGTCTGCCACCTTCCCCACACCCCAGGAGCCGCGTCGATGTCGCAGCGTCTTGTTGTCAACACCCTCCGGACCTACCTCCGACACGGACACGGCTGTGCCCAGCTCGCCGCCCGCCTCGATGACCATCTGACCCGCCACCCGGTCACCGCCACCGGCCACACCGTTGACGGCATAACCTTCCCGAACCTCACCACCACCGACATCATCCAGCGCTACCTCTACCTGTTCGGCACCTGGGAACCGCACCTCACCGCCTGGATACGCCGACGCCTCACCCCCGGCGACACGTTCATCGACATCGGCGCGAACATCGGCTACTACAGCCTCCTCGCCGCCCACCTCACCGGCCCGACCGGTCGCGTCGTCGCCGTCGAACCCTCCCCACACTTCACCCAAGCCCTCGCCACCGCCGCGCACACCAACCGGCTCAACAACATCCGGATCGTCCGCGCCGCCGCCTCCGACACCACGGAGCGGATCACCTTCTACACACCAGACACGGCCAACCTCGGCAACACCACACAGGTACCACCACGCGACTCCAGCGCCGCCGCATTCCAAGCCGAGGCCCAACCCTTGCCCAACCTCACCACCACACGCGAACTCACCGGGGCCCGCATCATCAAGATCGACGCCGAAGGAGCCGAAGCCGCCGTCATCCGAGGGCTCGCCCCCGCGATCAACCAACTGCACCCCTCGGTCGAGCTGGTCATCGAGGTCACCCCACGACTACTCGCCAAGCAAGGGCTCACTCCCGCAGATGTCACCGACCCACTCACCGCAGCCGGCTTCCACGCCTACCGCCTCAACAACGACTACGCCGCCGCGAGCTATCCCCGCGCCCGACGCCACCCCATCGCCCCTCAACGATTGACCACCCCGATCACCGACATGAGCGACGTCATCTTCTCGCGAACGGACGCCGCGTCCCTGCCGTGACCCCTGAAACGCGCTGGCCAACAATCCGCCATCTACACGAAGCCGTGCCCACGATCCTTGGTGGAATCGACGCGTCAAGGGTTGCCACGCCGACAGACCTAATCGCTCAAGCAGCGCGTAAACATCCCGCTCGGAGCCGCTGTCCGATCCCGGCTCGTGGTCCCTGCCCTGGGCGCCTCGGCTATTGCTCGCGCCGCGACGGGGACGACACCACCGAACCCTCCGAGTCGTGCCTGACACGCCGGATCATCGATATCTGGTATAACGACAGCAAGAACTTGGAAGCAACCCATGGCAGCTCGGCAGGACCAGAGTGGGACAGACACAAGGACTAACGGCGGGAGAGCGGACTTTGATCAAGAAGACGGGCCAGCGCCGTAGTGGCAACCCGGCGCGGCGACGGGAAGCCATAGGGAGCCGACCCCTGCGGCGACGAGACTTGCCGCCGCTTGACGGCGATGAACCGCTTCGCCACGACACGGCGTTGAAGTTCGTGCAGCTCACCCGCTCCCCGTCTAATGATCTCGTTGACCAGCGGTGGGATGCCGCAGAGGCGCCGGGTAGCGCTCCCGACCATGCTCGAATCGAACGGTTGTGGGCAGAGACGTTCGATATCCCAACCGCCAGCCGTCATCGACTCCGCGAATTACTCAAGTATTTTTGGGAGTCGCAAACGCCGGCATCGATCTTGTATGCCGTCGCTTACCACTATCCCGCCGTACCCCCATGGGGATCACCGCTTCCTGACCTAACTATCACCATCGAGCGAATTAGAGAACGTTTCACGGCGAGTCGCATCCTGGAGCACGGCGAGTTCATGACAGCATGTCTCGCTTGGCGCTTGGCCTATTACATGGATGACATGGGTCAAATAGGCCCACCACCACCCCTTGATGCCATTCCCAAATGGCAGGAGGCATACGAGCGCGGCATGGAGATCGGCACCGAGTGGAAGGATTTCAATATGAGCCTCGATCCTCGGGGAGGGCAGTGGATCGCAGGTCAGCCTTGATCACTGTCGACCACCGTCCAGGCTCATTTCCCGCCACTAATGGCTCTCATCATCGGACTCCAGTTTCTGCCATATTTGCGCGCTAGCCTTTCGGTCCGGCGAGGAAACCGGACGATAGGTCCAGCGGCTATTCGGACCGAGGATGCCGCGATAGCCTTCTCGGCTGTCGTCGAAGTCAAGTAATGCCGCATGGGTGCGGGCTAGATCCCCAAGATAGGCAACTTCGTATTCATCCGCCCGATAGAGGCGTTCATCCAGCACGTCCAGCATGCCTCCGACGTTAACAACAGCCGCAATCTTGCGTACACCTGTGATGACATCTCGGGTAGTCAAAACCTCTTGGTCGGGGCCTCCGCTCAGAGGAAAGCCAACCCCCATCTCGCCAACCAGGCGCCATCCACCGTCTGGATGCTCGGCCACAGGCAGCCATGCCTGGGCCTCTCGCTTCCGACAGCTCTCGGTAGCCCTGTCGTCCCATGGCCATAAACCTTCGCGATCAGGCCAAATGAGCTGCTCAACCGGAGGAACAACGCCCTGGTAGAAGCGGTGCAATGTACCGAATAGCGAATCGTTCCAAGATCGATCCACCGGACGAACCTGGACAGGGAAGCCCTGAATGACATTTTCAATCAGATCGCCCTCCCGGGACGGGGTGTCATGACGGGAAAGATCGACGTATTTCTTCAACCAGCCATTCATGTCCGATGGGTGGAGACCGAACATAACCACCTCTGGCCGCCGGAATGTGTGCCATAGCCCAATGGTGAAGACGAACGGAATTGTGGTTTCAACGGCCATTCTCGCGAATCCGGCCGAAGATACTTCCTCGACAAGGAAGGCATCGCGAGTTGTCAAATCTTGGGCACAAGCGAGGCATTGGCAGCCAGCATCAGTCACCGCTGGATGTTACATCCACCATCGAAGGTACGCGGGTGAGCATCGCCAGCCGCGCCGCCACAAGGATGTTACGTAGAAGGCATCTCGGGTGGCCCTCCCCACGGTGACCCGAGGCCGGGTTGCGTTGGCTACGGCGCCCGGCCTGGCGTTACGAGGGCGGATCGCCTGACCTGGGCAGGTGATGTCAGTCTGGTGAGATGGAGTCGCGCTACGCGGACTGGAGAAAAGACGCCAACCGCCGCCGGAAGCTCGCTGAGCGGCTGGCATGGGATCTCGCGCACCCGGATCCGGCCGCGCCGCGCGAGTCGTTGAGTGACTTTGTCGCGGGGGCCGCGATGCGGGTCCGGTGGGCCTCGGCTATCGAGGCTCAGATCGCGTTCGAGCAGGCTCCGCGCTTGATCGGGTTGGGTGGGGAGTTGGGCCGTGTCGAGGGGCGTGGCGGGGTGATCTTGTTCGTGCACTGTCTGCGGGATGGCTTGGATGACTGGAGCCTGGTTGTGCCGTTCGAGCCGTTCACCGGCCCGGTGTTGGTGTGCGTGGATGACCTCGCGGATCACTGCTTGTGGGTTTCGGACGACGATCCGCAGGCGCGGGAGGCGTTGTCTCGGCTGCACACCGAGATCACCTTGGCGTTGGACACCCGTCGTGAGTTGGACGCCCGGGGTGGTCTTCCTCCGGGCTGACGGGCCGTGTCAGGGCTGCGGGGTGGCCTCGGTGGCGAGCTGCGACCGGGGCTGTCGAGGCCGCGGTGGAGTGGGCTGGACGAGGTCGTCTCGGCCGAGGAGTCGGGCGAGGATGTGGGCGGTGCGTTTGCGTTGCTTGGAGGCGTTGGTCTCGCTGATGTTCAGTTCGGCGGCCACGTCGCGTAGGGCTTTGCCGTCGAGGTAGGTGCGGCGGATCAGGTCGGCGTGTAGTGGGGTGATGCGCGCTCGGCCGGAGCTGTCGTTGGCTTCCCGGGTGAGCCGGTCGAGCACGTCGTGAACGGTCTCCCGGTTGGCGTCGCGGAGTTCGGTGTCGGGTTCGGGGTTGCCGTGCCGGGAGATCGGGGTGTGCTCGGCGGCGAGGGTGTCCAGATCATAGGTCGGCGGGCGCTTGCGGCGTTTGCGTCCGCTGGTGCGGGTCAACGCGGTGTCGGTGAGGCGGGGGAACACGCGGGGTGCCGTGAGGTCTAGGTCGTGCAGGGTGAGCAGGAACTCGATGGCGAGGGTGAAGTGCACCTGCCGCGCCCGGTCGGGGGTCAGGGTTCGGGTGAGGGTGTTGACCTGGGCACGCAGGTGTGGGTAGGCGACACCGAGGGCGTAGAGGTTCCAATCGCCGCGCCGGGTGCGGGCCAGCTCGCCGAGGTGACGCCACGCGCGGTCTCGCGCCTCCGGCGCGGACCGGATGACGAGGAGCCGGAAGTCGAGCATGAGCAGCGGCACCGCGGGCGTGTCCGGGTCGATCACGGTGCTCGGGATGGTCAGAACGGTTCGGCTGATCGCCTCCGTTTCGATCTGACCGAGCGGGGTGAGATCGGCTCTCCGCACGCCCGCACCGGGCTCGGGCACTGACGACACGGCGCGCGTCCTGTCAACGACGGCGCGCGTCGGGCTCGTCCCGCCGGCCTCTGCGGTTCATCCCTGTGCGCCCCGTCCCGTTGCCGCTCACGCCCTTTGACGTGGGCAGGTGTGGCGCCCACGATCACGAGCGTACGCGGAACCCGATCAAGATTTTTCGTGCCGAGGTGGCAGGTTCGGCCGAGGTCGGTTCCCTCTTTCTGAATAGGGGCCGGGTGGGCTGTCGGAGGCCGCCCGGTGCGGCCGGGCGCTGTTGATGCCTCTGACCTCGGCGTTTCCAATCGGCGGTCCGATTTTGTAATCCCTATGTGTGGGGGTGCTACGCCAGGCGAGGGATGCCGAGTCCGCACCCGTCCGGGCTCGCCCTCGTCGGTCGGGAGGTGTCAGAGGTTGTCAGGACAGCGTGACGGTCGCGGTGAGGGTCTGTCAGGTCACCGGGCAGAGTCTGTCGACGCCGGCAGCGCCGCTGACAGAAGGCGACGGCCGAGGGTTGCCCGGTTGATGGTTGAACAGCCGCCTTTGGCCTTGAACAGCACTCTTTGGACAGTTTCGTTGGTGACAGTCCGGTGGCCGGGGAGTGGTGCTCGGCAGGGCGGGCTGTCAGGGCTGGCCGGAGCCCCACCAGGGTTGCGGATTGCTCTCGACCCGATCCGCAACATAGCCCGGCGTGTTCACGCTGGTCAGCGCCGATTCGGCCGTCCTCGTCCGACCGGCGACTGACATTACATGTCCCCCAAGGGGCGCGATACACGCGTAACAACGATAGGAGGCCCGCCTTGGCGGCCCACACCACCAAACGGCTCCGGGCCTCGGGAGGCCCCAACGAACAACTCCTGCTCCTGCTCAACGACCACCGGGTCATGACCACCGAACAGCTCTCGCGTGCCACCGGCACCCCGGCCCGTACGGTGTTGTACCGGCTTGAACAGCTCCGTACGGCACACCTGGTCGACTACGACCGGCCCGGACGGCAGACCGGTAGCGCACCGCATCACTGGTGGCTGCGTCCCGCCGGGGCACGCCTGATCACCGGTACCGCCGTCGCGGACGGACGCCGGCCCTCGGCCATGTTCAGCGCCCACGCCGCCACCATCACCGAGGTGTGGCTCGCCCTACGCGAGCACGGACCCACGGTCGGGCTGACCATGACCGGGTGGGCCACCGACCGAGGCGGCTGGCAGGAATGGGAAGGACCCACCTCCGCGTGGGGCAGCAGCACCACCAAGCGCCTCACCCCCGACGCCGTGTACGAAGCCGTCCTAGCCGATGGGCAGGGGACGGCGGCGTTCATCGAGGTCGACCTCGCGTCCATGACACAAACCCAGTTGAAGGCCAAACTCGACCGCTACCGGGCCTACACCCGTGACCAGGCGTGGCACGGCCGGTTCCCGCACTGCCCGCCCCTGCTGCTGTTCACCACCACCGGCCACCGGGCGGTCACCTTCACCCGCAACGCCGCCAAGCTGCTCCAAGAAGAGAAACCCAGCCGCTACGTACGACGACTCGTCAGCGACTTCGACCTGATCAGCGAACACGGCCGGCTCACCGTCACCGCGAACGGTCTCGTCCGCGACCCCGCCCACGCCGTCACCGAACCGGTCTGGAACCTCACCGACCCCGACGCCGCCGAGACCACCCTCACCGAGATCCTGACCGAACGCGCCAACGTCACCACCGCCGCTCAACCCGCCTACGCCCGCGAGCGCGCCGAAGCCCTCGCAACCGAACGCCAACACACGCTGCAACGCCTACGCCGTTACCGCACGCAACTCGAAACCCTGCTCGGCCCCACCGCCGTCGACCTCATCGGCTACCTGCTCCACGACCATCACGACCGCCGTGACCCGTTCACCCCCGACCTCGACACCAGCGCAGTCCTCGCCAACCTCGCGGACTGGTACAGCCGCCACACCAGCGACACCAGAGCCACCCAGGCCCAACGTGTGACGCTCAACCGGCTCCATCAGGCGGCCTGGTCACACCAGGTCCACCAGCTCGCCCGCCTCGCCGCCACCGGCGACGACCGGCCAGCCTGGTACACCGCAGCCGCCCACCTCGCCCAACCCCGGCTACTCACCCCGGACGAGCACCGCCGGCTCGACCAACCCCGCACACGCGAGCAAGCCCAAGCCGACATCTGGCGCGACTGGACCCCGCCCGGCCACCGCGACTACACCAGCCGACTCACCTACGAGCAGTGGCGCGACGAGCAGGTCAGCCACCAGTGGCAGAGCACGTCGTGGTGGCAACGCCAGCGCACCAGCCGAGACGAACTCGCCGCCGAGTTCGACAACGAACACCTCACCGCCTGCGCCCGCTGCGGGCTGACCCTGCCCACCAACGACACCGGAACCTGCCCCGGCTGCCGCCACACCGAGCGCATACCCCACGACCAACGGCACACCATCACCCCACTGGCCGACCTCATCGCCGCGCTGACGAGGAAGGCCGGGTAGGCACCCGGCGGCGGACGGGTCGGTAGCCGGACCGCAAGGCGGACGGCTTCCTGATGTACGGCACCCCTCAATTCGACCGCGCCCGGTCGAATTGGCGGCCAAATGCCATATCTCATGGGTTCCGAAGGGTTCCGGCGAGCGTCCGAGACGCCTAGCCATATCGAGACTGATCTAGGTCTGTAGCAAGACCGGCGCGGTGCCGCAGGCCGGAACCCTTCATCTGGCCTTCCGGGGTCGGGACCGATCGCATCGGCCGAGTTGCCTCTTCCCTGTGACCGGTACCCGGGCGGCCACCAGCACTGTGATCTTCTGCCGTGGTTCCAGCCGCCGACACAGGTCACCCCTGCGCCTTATCGCGAAGCCGTCGAGCTCTTCGACCAAGACCGGGGGCTGTGCCGGTCGCTGGGATCACGACCGGCTGATCGGATGTCGCGCCGCCGAGCGCTTCCATGAGAGTGCCGCGTGATCCTGTCCAGGGGCTGGACGATGCCGGATCTGTTGCGTGAGAAGGGATTCGAAGGTTGAGAGTGTTCTGTGGGATCGACTGGTCCGAGCGGCATCACGATGTCGCCCTGGTCGACCAGGACGGGCAACTGGTCGCTCGACGTCGGATCACCGACGACGCGGCCGGGTTCGCCGTCCTGCTGGAGATGCTGTCCGCCGCCGGGGACCAGCCGGACGAACGAGTGCCGGTCGCGATCGAAACCCCGCGCGGGCTCCTGGTGGCCGCGCTGCGGGCCACCGGGCGACTGGTGTACCCGATCAACCCGATGGCCGCCGCCCGTTACCGGGATCGGCACAGCGTCGCCCGTCGCAAGTCCGACCACGGCGACGCCATGGTCCTGGCGAACATTTTGCGTACTGACCAGGCCATGCACCGTCCGCTTCCCGTCGACTCGGAGCTGGCCCAGGCGATCAGCGTCCTCGCCCGCGCGCAGCAGGACGCGGTATGGCACCGCAACCGCATCGCCAACGAACTGCGCTCGCTGCTGCGCGAGTTCTACCCCGGGTTCCTGGCCGCGTTCATCAACCGCACCGACGGCCTCGCCGCACCGATGGCACGCCGGATCCTCGCCCTCGCGCCCACCCCAGCCGCCGGTGTGAGGCTCGACATCGACGAGGTGACCGCCGCCCTGCGCCACGTCGGCCGCAAACGCGGCATCAACGCCGACGCCGAAGCCATCACCGCCGCACTGCACGCCCCGCAACTACGCCAACTCCCGCAGGTGGAACAGGCGTTCGGCCGCCAGGCCGCCGCGCTCCTGCGGCTACTCGACGCCGCCTGCACCGCGCTCCACGACCTGACCGACGCCACCACCGAGGCATTCGGCCACCACCCCGACCACGACATCATCACCAGCTTCCCCGGCCTGGCCGAGGTCTCCGGCGCCCGAATACTGGCCGAGATCGGCGACGACCGCGCCCGCTTCACCGACGCCCGCGCCCTCAAGGCATACGCCGGCTCCGCACCCATCACCCGCGCCTCCGGCCGCAGCCGCACCGTCGTACACAGACGCGTCAAGAACCAACGCCTCGCCGCCACCGGCTACGTGTGGGCCTTCGCGACCCTAATCACCTCACCCGGCTGCCGCGCCCACTACGACCGACGACGAACCGCAGGCGACCGCCACGCCTCCGCCCAACGCAACCTGTTCAACCGACTCGTCGGCCTCCTGCACCACTGCCTCACCAACCGGACACCCTACGACGAGAACCGCGCCTTCCCACCGTCCACGGACTAACCCGTCCGCCATACTGCTCGGCGGCCTAGCTGACAGCCCGTTTGGCTGGTCATGGACCGACCCGGTCGCCGCACTGAGTTCGACGGCGGGCCGCATTCGGTGCCCCTGGGTGACGGAGGCCCGCAGTACGGCGCACCGCTCGACTCCCGGATCCGAGCCGATGACAGTGCGTCTGCCGCGCTTCAGAGCGGAGACTGACACCGGGGTCAGTGGCGGAACAGCCGCAGCCCGGTACGGGTTACGCCGATGCCGTGCCTGCGTGCAGCTTCGGCCACCGCATTCGAACGGGTCGAACCGCCCGGCTCAGCGATGTGCCGCACGCCGAACTGGGCTGCCTCGGTGATGTTGTCCTCGAACGGTAGGGCCCCGTCGGAGGCCAGGCTGACCTGCTGTAGCGGTACCGGCGGATCGATTGCCTCAGCGAGCCGAAGCTGTGCGTTGACACGGTCTTGGACCGACGCGAAGCCGGCGACCTCGGCCGGCGGGACGAACCGGCGCTGGTGCCACAGGCGAGCCTTGATGCCGGCGAGCCGGATGCAGTCCACCCGTGACTGCTGTCCGGCGCCAACGCCGAGCGTTGCCCCGTCACGGACCAGGACGATCGAGTTCGACTGGGTATATCGCACTGTGGTCAGCGCGAGCCGCAGGTCGGCAGACAGCCCGTCCGGCAGCGGAGCGTCGTCGCGGCGCTGGACGAAACGCAGCCCATACAGCTCACGCAACTCCTCGTTCGGCGGCTCGAACGTCGCATCCGCCTCCAGGATCAGATACGTCCCCTTCTTCTTCGCCGACAACATCGCGACCGCACCCGGCTCGTATCCAGGAGCGATGATCCCGTCGCTGACCACCCGCCGAAGCAGATCGGCGAGCTCAGTGGTGACCGGCGCGGACACCGCGACCATGTCGCCGTACGAACTCTTCGGGTCGGTGTCCCGAGCCCGGACGTAGGCCCGGCACACCGCATCAGCTCGCGGGTCCACCCCGAACAGGCCCGCGGTCACCAGATCGATCGGCCCGGCCAATGCCGCCCCAGCCGGCGACACGTGTTTGAACGACGCCGCAGCAACGGTCCCGTATTCGGCGGCAGCCTCCCGCACAAACTGCCACGCGCTGATCGCATCGAGCAGGTTCAGGTAGGAGGGATGCCCGTGCACCACGGTAAAAGGCGCCGCGCCGATCGGCTCGACCGACGCCGGACTCTGCTGAGGGTTCACGCCATAACGCAGCTGCACCAAGACCTCCGGACGCGAATAACTGAACGCGTCGTGGATACCCAGGCGGTCGGCACCGACGTCACAGCGGCTGATCCCCGGTGGTGCTCCACCCTCGCCAGTCACGGCCGCGATCACAGCATACCCACAGCTACGTCAAGCGGTTGCCATCCCGCTCGCCTCGCTCGACCGCGCCCGGTCGAACGCAATTGGCCGCCAATGGGCATATCTTGCTGCCGCAACCAGACCAAGATCAACAATCCTGGCGGCGACGCGCCCCGGACCGTTACCACCAGGCCGCCCGATGCCCGCCGCAGACCAGAACGCGATCACCGCACTTGACAACTACGGACCATCGGATGTCTTGCTCCCGGCCGGCCCTTTACGGGAACTGTCACCGCAACCGCGCTATGGGGCACGGACCAATCAAAACGGAACGGTACAGCACGGCACGAGCGGCGTACAGGCACCAAGGCCCGCGATCGACACGCCTGCGGCCGGTGCCGGTGAGGTTCCCGCCTCGTCGCTGCGAAACTGGTAATCCCTACTCCCCGCGTTACCAGCCGCTACCCGTAGCGCCGTAGCACCCGCAGAGAGCGGTAACGCCTCGGTGGGGAGCCGCTTCGGTGTGCGAATGAGACGGCACGAACGTGCCACTCTCCTCACACCTCTGTTTCCCGACCCGTGCCTGGTCTCATCGTCCCGTGCCGACTCCTTGACGGATAAGCCGTTACCGGCGGCTACGGGAAGCGCGGGTGGTAACACCCCCGCGTCATTCTCAACCGATAGAAAGGCAAACCAGCGATGACCACAACACAGCGGACCCGACGAGCGGCATTCACAGCGGAGGAAGATGGCCACAAGCCAGACGAGACCTAACCCGCGCCGTCGCCCACAAGGCGACCGGGGGACGCCCGAGCGCTCGGTTACGCCAGGAAGCGACCCCACCCCCGCCGAGAACCCGCCCGGCCAGTCCAACAGACGGACGTTACCGCTGGCCATTCACCCGCCCCGCACCCTGACAACAGCTGCGATCACGCCCCGATCCGACCCGCCAGCCCAACCCGACCCCGATCACCAGCCGAACACCCACCCCTTGGAGGTACAGGCGCTCATGCGGGCACGGCTCGCTGCGATGGCCGCACCCCGCGACACCGACGACCCCGAGCTAGCCGCGCTACGGGCCGTTCTACGCGACCAAGCGCTCATGGCCCACGTGACCGCCAACGTCGACCGGTGGCCGCCGCTGACCGAGGAACAGCGGGACACGATCGCCTCGCTGTGGCCGCCGCCAGCCCGATGACAGCGCTGCGCACAGGTGAGGGGAGCCCGCGAAGGGCTCCCCTCACGTTGCCGCTCCTGCTGCCGGCGTACGGGCCAACGTTCGCGTACGCCCGAACGTGCCCAGGCTCAACGGCCATCTCAGCGCGTTCGCCGCTCGGGAAGCAGGAGTAGCGAAGAAGCTGCGCACAGCGATGATGGAGCGCTAAAAGCGTTGAAATGCCTTGACCCGCCGATGCAACCCCACCTGCGTCCAAAAAGCTGCTGGAGCGAGAAGGTATGTCCGGCTAGCGTGGACGGTTATGGATGTGAACGCCCAGGATGACCTGCCGACGTTGCGTCGCTGGCTCGACGGCGTCGAAGACCACCCGCTGCGCTGGTTCTTCAAGTCCCGTCGCCGGGAGCCGCTGTGGCCAGGCGCGGTCTACGCCTGGTGGCGTAATCCGATCCTTATCCCGATCGAGGAGACGCTGGTTCTCCTTGAAGCCGCCGCGCCGGCTGGACTTGGCGCGAAACGGCGCGAGTTTCGGGCTGCCCGAGGCATGGGTCAGCCGGCGATGGAGAAGTTCATGCCGCTACGTGCGGAACTCATCGTCGCGTCACTGCTGGCCGAGGCGGGGGTGCCGTTTCGGTTCAACACCGGCGCCGGCCCGGACCTACTCGTCGGTGGCGATCCGCCCGCGCTCGGTATCGAGGTCAGCTCGCGCAGCCCGAGCAGTCTGTCGCACCTGAGCCGGGCGTTAAGCGCCGCGCTACGTGAGCGTGGCCTTCCGGACGGGGTTGAAATCTCCACCGATCCGATCCCGCCAGTTGCGATCCGCACCAGCGTTCAGCGGTCGATCATCGAGCAGTTCGTTCCGCCGGACGGCAGCCCCGGCGTCACCGCGCTGCGAGTGATGGCCGCCCCAGCACGGCCGGCCGACGGCATCCCGGCATCGTGGTTGACAATCCGTTGCGGCGGAGGCACCACATCGTTGATGGCGCCGTACAACAGCCCTCACATGCTGGCTCTGGCCCAGTCCGTCGCCGTAGAGGTGCTGCGTGATAAACGCAAGATCCGCCAGTCGCAGCAGTTACCGACAATCCTGATCGTCGACCTGAGCGGCGGCGACCTGCCCGACGTGCGCTACTGGGCGACCACCTTCGGTCCGCTGTGGCAGTCCACCGACGCTTATCTCGCCCTCGGCGCCATGCGGGCGCTCAACACCCGCCGCGTGCCCGAAGTCCGCTTCTCGGTCAACCCGTACGCCGATAAGGCTGCCGTAGGTGTCGTCGCCGAGCCACTGCGCGGTGTTGCCGCCCTTGCGGATCTCGCGAACCAGGCCGACCGCCGGCCCCGCTGAGAACGTTCGAGCCGAACGACACATGCCGGATCAAAATAACGGGGCGCCGGCCCTCGCCTTCACAGTTGAATCCACCTTGAAAGCAGACAAGATTTTGGCCAAAAAGAGGCAAGAGCAGTTCAGGGGCGAGTTGATGCTCCAGATCTCAGCCGGCCGGTTCTTTCGCGCTAGTATAGCGATAAACGAGCATATTCACCGGCACGCCGTCTATAGTAACGGCTGGCTTATAGAGTCCGCCACAGTAGAGTTACCCGTCGGGACCATCAATGGCTCCACCGGAGTCCAGGACATCTCCACCATCATGATCGAGGCAGTCGATCGTCTCGAGGCACAACGGCCAGATGGCACGGACGAATTTATGGTGGCAACCGGAGGATACGAACTCGTTGACGACATCGCTTACGTGATGAGTTTCGTCCTCAACCGGACCTTTAGTCGCAACCACGATGAGGTTCGGAGGCTGGTGTCTCGTGGCAGCCGCGTTGGCCGACATGGCAGTGCCGCTAGTTTGTTCCCGGGCCTGTTCAATCCACAGCAAGTTATTCAGCCCTCCCACATGGACGAAGTGAAGCGATTCATGGACGAGTTGATCGCCCTTGGTCGCGAAGAGTTCGCCCGAGTCATGCGGGTCATACGCAATACGGTGGACGCGACCCGACGCGCCATTGACGATTCCACGGGCGCATATACTGATTTCGTCGCCGCATTGGAGTCTCTCGGAGACGAACGCCTTACGACTCTAGCCGACTGGGACCGCTACGAGGGCAGAAAACGAAAGATAATTGACGCCGCACTCAGAGGTCAAGAAGAATCATTGGCCGATAAGGTACGAGTTGCGGTTCTGGAAGCTGACCGCGTCGGTCTTAAACGTCGGTTCGTATCGTCGACCCTGGCACGAGTCTCGTCGGCATACTACCGAGGCGAGGCGGCAGGCAAGGTGCGCCCGCCACGGTCTCCAGACCTTGAGCGGTTACTCGGCGTTGCATATGACATTCGATCGAAGAGAAGTCACGTTCTCGAGGATCTGGGCGAGGAGGCTTGGGTATTCACTGACGGCGCCGAAACCGTCTTCGAGCCGAATTTTAGTCGAATACTAACCCTCGCTGGCCTCTGGCGACTAGTCCGGCATGTTGTGCGCCAGTTCGTCGCCGACGCGCCTAAGACAGCGCCCGAGCCTTGGGATTACCGTAAGGCGCTCCCTGGGATAATCCAGGCGCAACTTGCGCCACAGTATTGGGTTTGGCAAGCGGGCGGTTTCGATAGCAAGACCGCAGAAAGATGGTTTAACGGTGTTGCCGAAGCTCTTATCGCCCACATCGCAGGTGATACCAAGGAAGGCATCAACCTCTCGCAGGTCATCGACAAGATTGAGAAGATTGCTCCAAATCTTCCCAAGGGTGACCCAAAGACAGCAATGGTCGCGATTTATGCACTTTGGCATGAATGGGTAGCACCAAAGGATCGCAGTCCTAACGCCGCAGTATTCCTCGACTCCCATCAGGAGTGCCTGGAGGCTCCCTCCCCTACTGCCTTCACGCTCGGCCTGCTGTCGAATCGCGGGCTTCCCGACTGGAGCGCAGACGAGTGGGCTGGACTCGCAACGACGCGACGAACTGCTCGAATCAAGGGCAAGGAAGCTCCTCTCCCCGCAGCCGTCGATGCCCTGCTCCAGCTCGAGACTGCTGACCAGTTGGAGGCGGTCGGGCGGCACGCCGAAGCTGTAGCTTTCGCGTCTAACGCTGTCGAAGAGCTTCCCGGGCATGAAGAGCTCCTAACCTGGGAGAAGCGACTGGTCGCAGGCGACCATGATCCTGCGTTCGACGTTCATAAATTCCTGTTCGGCAAGGAGCCTGGAGGGGTGCCCGCAAAGGAAGAACCGACCGCCGAGAGCGAGGAAACGTCGACTCTCGCGGAGCCGCAGCAGGAATACCGAGCCTGAAAGATCAGGTTCGTCTGGTGTGGAGTTGATCGTGGTGTGACTGGTGGGGCTCGGGGTAGGTCGAAGGTATGAGATACCCCGACGGTGGTGGTCTGTCCCGGCAGGGGCGGGCTCGGCGGGAGGCGGTGCGGCGGCAGGCGGCGGACTGGCTGGCCCAGGGCGTTTCGGTGCCGGAGATCGCGGTGCGGCTGCGGGTGTCGCAGAGCGCGGTGTACGGCTGGCGCCAGCGGTGGCGTGCCGGTGGTGAGGACGCTCTCGGGAAGCCTGGGGGACGCGGCAACAGCCGGCCGGGGACAGAGGAAAGACGGTGCGTGTCCACGGGACATGCGAGAGGGGACAGCCTCCCGAAGGCTGTCCCCTCTTCGCTGCCACCGGGCGGCTACCCACGCTCCGGTTCTTCGTCTTCGCTGTGCTCCGCCTGTCGCGCCGGGGTTGCCTATCAGTCCGGTCTGGATGCGGGCGCATTCAGCCTATCCGGGCCTGTCGACTCCGGCGGCCAGGTTGGGCCAGTGGCCCCAAACCTCTTGGCCGGCCGGTCACTCCCCCGGCGGGATTGCCTCCGTATGGAGGTTCTTGGGCCAAGCATGGGAGGCCCCGTCCTCCATCACGGTCGGCCAAATCCAGCCGGTCCGGTCTACCACCCAGGCAAACACGGGGATCTTGCGCTCACCCCCGTGCTGCCGTATGTGCCAGCCCCCGCCGGGTAGGACCCCGGCGACCGACTCCACCTCCGTGTTCTCCACCTCCGTGAAGCCGGTCGGGTGCTTCTCCGCCCGGATGAGTCCCTGGGGACCGACAACCATTGGATGGCCGTCGTCATCCCACGCCTCGACGGTCAGTCGCTCTCCGTTCTTGAGGTTGGCCCAGTAGGTACCGTGCGCCGGAATCATGCTGGCTCCTCTCCATAGGGGAGCGCCACGATATCGCGCAGCGACGACACGACTACGGCGGGCTCTCCCGGTCGGGTCGGAGAACGGGCCTGCGGGGCAGTGCACTGTCCTTGTGTTCGCGGATGTTGCCCCGGACGGAGATGAACTCCGACCGGGGCTCCGGGTCAGGACCGGGTGGTCCTGGTCCGTCGCTTCTGCAACGCCACGGTGAGGGCACCGATGGCGGCTAGGGCCACCCCGCTGATGGCGGTGATCGCCACCTGAGCCACCGCGCCGATGTGCTGGCCGCTAACCAGCACGATCCAGAGCATGGCTCCGATGGCGGTACAGGTGACCAGGAGAAGGCCCCCTACCAGGGCCTTCTCCGCGCTGACCGGCGAATGCTTCTGGCTCTGACCGGTCCCAGTCGTTACGGTTGACACGGGTTCTCGTTCTCCTTCTGAGGTCCTTGCAGCGGACATTTCGGTGACCGGGACCCAACGGCGGCCCCTGGGATGCGACCCCAGGGGCACGCCACACTTTCGGGCTCCAGCATTGGACGTGCCGACCGGTGAGCAGTGAAGCTATCTCGCCGACATGACAGAGGGCTCCACGTCGAGCCGTAGTGGAGCGGCTTCCTTCGTTGATGCCTCTGTGCGACCCGTCGATGACCTGTGACATGGGTCACCCGGAGATCACACGGCACGCTGTCCATCGGAGACATGGCTGTTGCGCTGCTCAATCCGTAGCGACCTCCGTCCACGAGATGGCACCTTAGAGTGGGGTGCGCCTTACCGTCCCTTGCGTAGCAACGAACCATCGGCGACTCGGTAACGGAGCAGGCGAGTTCTTTTCCGCAGCCCCGAACCCGGAGCTACACGCGGTCTTGCCGGTACCGACGTCATCGGCAAGCGGCTGGCTGGCCCAGGGCGTTTCGGTGCCGGAGATCGCGGTGCGGCTGCGGGTGTCGCAGAGCGCGGTGTACGGCTGGCGCCAGCGGTGGCGTGCCGGTGGTGAGGACGCTCTCGCGTCGAGGGGGGCCTGGTGGTTCCGGGTGCCGGTTGGATCAGGCTCGGTTGCGCCGGTTGGCCGACGCCTTGGAGGAGGGGCCGGCGGCGCACGGGTTCGGTGCCGATCAGCGCTGGACGTTGGCGCGGGTGTCGGACCTGATCGCCCGGATGTTCCGCACCCGGTACACGTTGCGGGGTACCTCGTACCTGCTGCATCGGATCGGCTGGTCGGTGCAGGTTCCCGCGCACCGACCGGTCGAACGCGACGAGGGTGCGGTGATGACCTGGCGGCGGGAGGTGTGGCCGGCGGGAAACGGTAGCGGCGCAGCGGCACGCGTGGATCTGCTTCGAGGACGAGGCCGGTCAGACGCTGCGCCCACCCAAGGCCCGCACCTGGGCTCGCCGTGGTCGTACCTCGGTCGTGCCGGTCACCGGGAAGGCTCCATCGGCAACCTCGCCGTCCACGGCGTTGACAACCTCCTCGCGATCATCAAGAACCGCCTCAAGCGCATCCGGTACCGACCCGACCTACTCGACGGCTTCCTGACCCACACCGGCCTGACCCCTCGAACCCGACTCAACCTAGCCATTCAAGGTCTGTAGCACGCGTGGTTGCGTTGTATGCGCCACTTCCAGCAGAGGCGGATACGCCATACGGCCGATGCCGGCTGTGCACGTTGACCCGTACGCCGACACCTCCCTATCCGATGGCGGCTTGAAACCCTGGTGGAGTCGCGCCAAGGGAGTGTTTCGGGTCGACGCGGACCGACGAGACATCGAAGCGGCGGCCAGAGCGGGCGGACAGGATCGTCACGGTGCAAAGCCGATCCACGATGATCCGCCGGTTCGCCAACGGCATGTCCTTCCACACCTTCACCGGATCGACCGCATTGACCACCTCCGCCAATGGGTCCTCGGTCACCGTCACGTTCAGCAGTTCATCGATCTCACTGATCCGGGCGTTGGCCTTACGGGTCGCGGCGAGCACCTGTGCCCTTGTTCGCAGCCCCACTACCTCGTCCTCGGCCATCCGTTCCAGGGTCTTGCGGATGGTGGCCTTCTCCGTCCGCAGCACGGCGACATCCACGTCAGGGGCGGCCGGGGCGAGCAGTTCGTATGCGCGAGGATGGGTGATCGCGTACATGACATGCGCGAACACCACCTCGTCGGTCCGGTAGGCATTGCGGGCCACGTGGCTGTACTCCCGGCAGGTGTACCGGGGGTTCGTCCCGCCACGAGTCACATGACAGGTCACCGGCTTTTCCGTCTCGCTGCCAGGCGGGGTACACAGACCGCACCGATAAATGCCCGACCCGGTCCAACGCGGCGGCGCACCAGGGGCCGTCTCCCGCGCCGGGTCTGTCAGCAGAGCACGGACCGCCTCGAACGTCTCCCGCTGCACGATTGGCTCCCACGGCGCGGACACCCCTTCGAGGATTTCGCCCCGGTAGACGATCAGGCCGGCATTACGCGGGCGCAACAGCACATCCCGCAACGTCTCGGCGGACCACTTCGCACCGGTCACGGTCGGCACGCTCTTTCCTCGCAACTCGGCAGCCAACGCGCGCAGGCTCACACCCTGCAACAGCCGGTGCGAGCAGTCTGCGATCACGTCTGTCTCGGTCTTGATCGGGGTGATGCCGGAGCGGCAGTCCCGTCCGCCGTGCCACGCGCACACCGCGTCGCCCGTCCGTCCGCCGTCCGGGACGGTCTTCGGCGGTCCGGAGCAGAACCCGAACGGGCGTTTCCCGCCGCCATACTGGCCGTTGAGGGCCTGACGCTCGCGGGCGGCGGCGACCCTACGGGCGGTGTCCCTGGATGCCTTGTTGGCCACGAGAACGCGGATCTCCGCGTCGAAGTTGTCCCGGCCCTTTTCCATGTGCAACGACCCAGTGACCGACTCCACCACGATGTCGTGCGGTGAGTGGTCCACCACATCGATCAAGTCCTGCAAGTCCTTCGGGTCACGGAACGCCCGGTCCAGGTCCAAACACAGCAACGCGTTCGCGCGACCTCCCGCCAGGTCCGCCAGCGCCTCACGCAGATCGGGCCGGAACACCCGGTACTCCCGCCGCCCGTCCGGCAACGTGATTTTCCGTCGCTTGTAGGCGGACAGGCGTGGATTCTTGATCACCTTCCACACGTCCCACCCGAGTTGATCCGCCTTGTCCTGCATTCGGCGGAGCTGATCATCAAGCCCTGAAGGGATACCTTCGTCAGTGAGGTCCACGTCTTCCCTGTTGTCCGACAGACGCGCCAGCAGAATCGCCCGACGCCGAGAGGAATCAGCCATGCCCAGATACTGTGCTAAAATACGGGGTACGGCAAGACGATGCTCGCCGAACGACTTCCGTCGATCCTGCCCGCGCTGGACGACGAGACCGCCCTGGAAGTGACCGCCCTGCACTCCATCGCCGGTCTCCTGCCACCCGGTGGAGAACTGGTACGCCGACCACCGTTCCAGGCCCCGCACCACACCGCGACGGTCCCGTCACTGGTCGGCGGCGGCTCCGGACTGGCCCGGCCGGGCGCCGTCTCGCTGGCCCATCGGGGGATCCTCTTTCTCGACGAGGCCGCCGAATTCGCCTCCGGCGCGCTGGACGCGCTGCGGCAGCCGCTCGAACACGGCCGGGTGGTGCTCAACCGGGCCCGGGGTGGCACCGAGTATCCGGCCAGGGTGCAGTTGGTGCTCGCGTCCAACCCCTGTCCCTGCGCGAAAGCGAACGTACACTACAGGGGTACTCTTCCGCCATGACGACCTCCGATCTGTACGCACGGAAGTCCACCGAGGACCAGGGGCACAGTGCCGCCCGGCAGGAGCGCGACTGGCGAGCGGACTGCGCGGCCAACGACCTCCAGCCCGGTCGGGTCTTCGCCGACCCAGACCTCTCTGCCAGCAGGTACGCCCGCAAGCAGCGGCCAGACTTTGCCGAACTGCTCGAGCACATCGGGTCGGGTGAGGCCGAGATGGTCAGCTTGTGGGAGACGTCTCGCGGGTCACGCCGTGCCGGTGAATGGATCTCGTTCCTGGACCTCTGCCGTGACGGCGGGGTCCTGATTCGCATCTTCGGCGGCGACGATCCCCGAACGTACGACCCGAGGAAGCGCCGCGACTACCGGGCTCTCGCCGACGAAGGGCTCGACGCGCAGGACGAGTCCGACAAGCTGAGCGAGCGGGTCCGTGCCGGCACCCGGGATTCGGCCGTGAGCGGCAAGCCACCGGGCCCCCTCCTGTTCGGCTACACGCGCATCTTCGACGAGCGCGGCCGGTACGTAGAGCAGGTGCCGCACCCGCAGCGAGCGGCACTCGTGCGCCAGTGGGCAGCCAACACCCTCGCCGACGTGGTGCCGGCCCTGGGGTCGCTGCCGGCCGTCGCCCCAACGGACGACAACCCGGTACCACTCCACACGCAGGCCAACGCGCTCAACGACGCCGGAGTCCCGACGCCGTCCGGGGAAGGTACGTGGGTGGGTGGCCACCTCAACAGGTACCTGCGGAACCCCGGCTACCTGGGGCACCGGGTCCACCACGACGTAATCGTGGCCCGCAACGCGTGGTCGCCCATCCTGGACGAGGACACCCACGGCCGGCTCGTCGCCCTGCTGGAGACGCCCGGCCGCCGGCACCACGGCAACAGCAAGCTGAAGCACCAGCTCTCTGGTGCGGCGCTGTGCGGCCCCTGCCGGCGGCCGATCCGGGCGAAGCCGATAGCGCGGACGGGGGCGCTGCGCTACTTCTGCCCGTACCGCGGCTGCCTGCGCGTGTCGGCGATGCTCGTACCCATGGACGCATCGGTGGACCGGATCATCC
The DNA here is from genome assembly GCF_044458865.1 of Micromonospora sp. NPDC050417. Taxonomy (NCBI): domain Bacteria; kingdom Bacillati; phylum Actinomycetota; class Actinomycetes; order Micromonosporales; family Micromonosporaceae; genus Micromonospora; species Micromonospora sp. NPDC050417. Next base: position 8,825 of record NZ_JBITIH010000006.1, on the reverse strand, counting down.
TGGCCCGTCTTCGCCGTACGGACGCGACCGGGGTGTTCGCCCCGGGCGTCGACCAGGTGGCCATCGCCGCGACGCGCAAGGAGGTGCGGCAGCTTCAGGGACGCCTGGACGAGCACGTGGTCGAGTCGTCGGCCGGGCGCCTATCGGCGCGGGCCCTCGGCCTGGTGGAGCGGGACCTGCAACCGAAGATCGACGCGGCTGAGCGGAAGCTACGGACCCTGCTCACTCCCCCGGCTCTCCGGGGCGAGGACCCAGCCGAACTTGCGGACCGGTGGCCCGACCTGCCAGTCGCCCGGCGTCGGGGCGTCATCGTGGCCCTGGCTGAGATCGTGCTGTCGCCGGTCGGAAAGGCGGGTCGGTGGTCGGACCTGCGGCTGGCCGAGTCCCGCTGGGTAGGCGACGACCGAACGTGGGGGGAGATCGTCGCGGCCGGCGGGTCGATCGTGGGCTAAGTCCGCATGGCGCCCGGGTCCCAGTCTGCCATCAACTGGGACCCGGCGGCCAGGTTCGCCCGGGTCGTCAGTTGGCGCGGGACGCGGCTCCGGTCGTGGAGCGCATCGAGCAGGCGTAGCAGGTCATCGAGGTGATGAGCGATTTCGTTCCGTTCGGCGCGTGCTCGATGATGTTGAGCTGCCGCCGCTTCCATCGCGGTTTTCGTCTCGTCGATCCTGGCTTCTGCGGCACCGAGCGCCACCCGGAGGTCATTGGCCCTGTGCGTCAGCAGGGCCTCCTCTCGCTGCTGAAGCTCCTCGATCGTCTCCGTGTTCGCGGTACGGTCGCCAGCGTCAGTCATCTCGTCCAGGCCACCACCGAAAATCCGACCCAACGCCACCGCCTCACTGAGGGTGACTGGCCGCTGGCCCTTCTCTACCTTCGCGGCGGTCGTTTGGTGCCAGGCGTGACCACGCTTAGTCATCTCGTCGGCTACGCGCTGTTGCGTCCACTTACGAGCCAGCCTCCGCTGACGAAGCCTTTCGCGGAAGATTGCCTCGGGGCCGTCGCCCTCTGACCAGTCCTGTTTCACGAGACAGAAGGCTAACCTCCTACAGGTTAGATGACAACAGCGGTTCCGGTCTAATGTCGGCTGGACCAGTCCTGACCCAACAGTTAGGCTTTCGTCAGCATGCGGGAACTACACGGACGTAAGTACCGATGTAGGTACCGAGATCGGGGCCGCGCCCCATCCTGTCGGAACCGACCAGGAGCACCGAGTGAACCGAGACGAACTGCTGGCCCTGCCGGTCAGCATCGACGTCCCAACGGCCGGAAGGGCGTTCGGGATCAGCAAGCTCACCGCATACAAGCTCGCACAGAGCGGGGACTTCCCGGTCCCTGTGCTGCGCGTCGGCCGCAAGCTGATCGTCACCCAGGCATCGATCCTGGAAGCGCTCGGCATCAAGGTCGGCAACACGGACACGTACCAGGGCATCAAGCAGGAAGCGGCGGTCTAGGAGTTCCAGCTCCCAGGCCGCCGCTTCACCAATCCACCAAGTTCGCCGGCTCTCACCGCCAAGTAAGTACCCGGCGAACCTGATCACCGCCCATAGGGCGACACGCGAAGCTTCGCGATAGTTCGCAACACTTCGCAGGGCTACAGAGTAGGTCCGAATGGCCTTTGATGCTACTTCTGTGGTCGGTGTCGCCTTACTGGGTGGCTAGGAGCCATCACCATGAGTAACGCCACACCTCTCGACTTCGCGGCCCTGGTTGTCGCGGCAGCACCCCCGCTGACCAGCACGCAGATCACCGATCTGCGCCGCCTACTCGCCCCCCGGGCCGCATCAGTCCGCCACCCGGCACCGGCCCGGCCGCCGACTCGGACCGACTCCACGCGGCCAGGCCCCACCCCGGTCGCCTCCCCCTCAGCTCCGGCTGAGGCGGTCGCGGCGTGAGCCGGCGGTATCGCGGCCAGCGCCTGGTCGTCATCGTCTCCGCGCTTGGCACCGTCGCGGTGGCCGCGTACTGGGTCGCCCAGCTCGGGCGCGAGGTCCAGGTCGAACCGGCCGCCGTCGTCCTCGCGGTGGTCCTCACGGGCATCGCCGCAGTCGCCGTCGCGGGTGCGGCCATTCACTTCGGCGCCGGGCGGCGGCGGTGAGCGCCCCGACTCCTCTACTCCCCCCGGCTGACGACTGCCGGGCCACCGGCGGCTGTCGGCCAGGTACACGCTGCCCAGCGCACCGTGGCCACCCAGAGCGGATCGGTGCCCTCGTGCGCCGACTGCTCGCAACTGAGCCCATACGGCTCAGTTGACCTCTGACTCATCGAGGTAATCGGGTGTTGCGTTTTCGACTCCCGCAGCGATCTGACAGACGGGACTAAGCCGAGCGAGACGTAAGCCCGGCCGGTCCGTTCTACTCGCACACCCAGCCCGACCAGTCCCGCAGCGGGGGCCGGTTCCCAGGCAGGAAAGACGGGGCGGGGACTGAACCGCCAGCACCAGCGCAGCACCGCACAACCGAACGAGCAGAAGCGGGGGGCGAACGTGCTCCGTACCGAACCGGTGACCACCGCCGGCATCACCCTCCGGGCCGTCGACGCGATCGAGAGCGGCCAGCAGACCTTCACGCGGGAACAGGCCGCGTACCTGATGCACCTCGCGTTCGACGCAGGCCGTACGGCGACCCACCTCGAGGACGTGGCCGAGGTCCACTGCGCGGCCCAGGACAACGCGACGATGCGCGCCACGTACGAGGCCAAGGTGGCCGTACGGATGGCCGAGATGTCGGCCGCCGCCGACCGGATCAACCACCAACTCGGCCGACCGCCCGGCTACCGGTACGACGGCGGCCCGGTCGACTGGGAGACCGGCGCTCCGCTGGCGGCCCTGGTTCGGCTGGCCGCCGCGTGACCACCCCCGCGATCTACATGGTCGACCCGGACGAACCACTGGACTGGTCCGACCTGGACGGACCGGTACCGGCTGACGCGGCTGGCCTGAGCTACGACGCCATCCACGCCGCCCGGGTACTACTGGACGAAGGAAGCCACCGGGCCGAAGCTGCTCGATGGCAGGGCAAGCAGCACCCGGTTTGCCCGACGTGCCGTACGGCCGGTGACGGCGGGAAGTTCACCTGCTCGTGTTCGCAGACGCCCACGGCCGGAACCCCCGCCGCCCCGACCGTCGAGCCGTACCGCGACTTCTGGGCGGCGCGGCCTCAGCTCCAGCACATTCATGACTTCGCCCGTGCCCGTCGGGCCGCGCCCTGGGCGGCCCTGGGCGTGACGCTGACCCGGTTGGTCACGTCCGTGCCCCCGTTCGTGGTGCTCCCGCCGATCGTCGGTGGACACGCCAGCCTGAACACCTTCGTCGCGCTGGTGGGTGGGTCCGGCGCGGGCAAGGGTGCCGCCGAGTCGGCCGCCGCCGACGCGATCGACTTTGGCGAGCTGGATGTGTCCAGCCTGGGATCCGGCGAGGGCATCGCCCACCTGTTCATGAGCCGTAACCGGAAGGGTGATCTGACCCAGCACACGGAGTCAGCCCTGCTCTCCGTGCCGGAGATCGACAGCCTGACCGCGCTGGGCTCCCGCACCGGAGCAACGCTGATGCCGGAGCTTCGGAAGGCATGGTCCGGTGAACGGCTCGGGTTCGGATACGCCGACCCGGCGAAACGGCTACCCGTGCCGTCGCACAAGTACCGGCTCTGCCTGGTCGCCGGAGTCCAGCCCGGTCGCGCCGGCGGCCTGCTCGGAGAGAGCGACGGTGGCACGCCGCAGCGGTTCATCTGGCTGCCGGCGACCGACCCGATCGCCCCCGATGAAGCCCCGGTCGCGCCGGCGCCGTGGAAGTGGAAGCTGCCGACCTGGCCCCTTGGTGAGTCCGGCACGGGCCGGGTGGTGCTGCCGGTGTGCGAGGAAGCGCAGCGCGTGATCATCGGCGTCCGACTGGCCCAGCTTCGCGGCCAGGTGACTGCCCTCGACGGTCACGCCCTGCTGGCACGCCTGAAGGTGGCTGCCGCCCTGGCCCTGCTCGACAACCGGGCCGAAGTCTCGGCGGCGGACTGGGAGCTATCCGAGGTCGTCGCCACCGTCTCGCAGCGCACGCGCAACGAGGTCGTTGCCGAGTTGGAGCGGGTGGAGTCGGTACGCAACCGTCGCCGTGGTGAGGCCGAGGCGGACCGGGCCGTGATCGTGGACGAGCGGACCGAGGAAGAGACGGTCAAGCGGGTAGCCCGCACGCTCGTTCGGAAGCTCACAGGGGCCGGCGACTGGATCGCGCACTCCAAGCTTCGCCGCGATCTGGCCAACCGCTCACGGTCGTACTTCGACGCCGCGATCGACCGACTGCTCGACGCGGGGCAGATCGACGTCGAGACAGTGGCGACCGACACCATGGGCCGGGATGTCGACGGCCGCCGATACCGCGTCGCCTCAGGCGGTGTCAGGTGATGACCCGGAGATGGGGTGGACAGGGTGTACATGTACACCCCATCACCCGGAAACATGACCGTGACGTAAATCTATATCCGCAGGTCACAAACAAAATCATCACTATCAGATGTGCTCCGGGAATCGGGGTGGGGTGTACACCGTCCACCCTGTCCACCCTACCGCCGTCGATGAAGAAGATCACGCAGGGAGCCGGGACACGATGACGAACAAGCCTTCATCCGACCTCAGTCCGGCCGCCGTCGAGTTCCGGATCCGGAACACCGAACTGGCGGAACTGAACCGGGTCCTCGCCAACTACGGACTCCACGGCAACCGGACAGTGCTCGACGCGGTCGCGGCGTTCGCGGTCGCCGACGCCCGAGCGGCCCTCGCCGTACACGAAGAAGTCAGCCGGTGCCGGAACACCCTGGAACGCTGCCCAGCCTGCAAGGTGCCCAGCGCCTACGTCCATCACCTCGGCCGGCACCTCCACAGCGACGGTTCGGACAGCCGTGCGTGCTGGCGCCGAACGCCCCGAGGCAAGCCGTGAGCGGCTTCCCGAGCACCGTCGCGGTGGAGCGCACCTGCCGGTGCGGCCGGACGGTGCTCGTCGGCCAGGACGAAGGCATCCCTGTCCGGGCCGAACGGACCGCGCAGGGCCTCGATGCGGCCGGGCTCGCCTACGTCATCGACGGCCGCGGCTACCTCACCTGGCGCAACCCCGACCACCCGCCGGCCGGCCCGATCCACCCGGCGCACCACTGCACCGGACCCCGCAAGGCCGAACCCCCACTCACCCTGTTCTGACTGGAGGAACCATGGACCCCACCACCGCCGAACTCACCGGCACCGCCCTGATGATGGCCTTCATCGTCGCCCTGTTCTGGGTCAGCACCCGGGGCGAGCGCGGCGCCAGCAAGGCCGAGGTGCGCAGCCTGACCAACGAGGTGCGCCGCCTGGTCGCCGAGCTGCGTGAGCACCGCGAGGACGCGAACCGAGAGGGCCGGTCGTGACCGCGAAGCACACCCAGTGCCGCTACCTCCGCCGAAACGACCAGCAGTGCAGCGCCGAGGTCGCCGACGAGTCGGCCGAGATCCTGCTCTGCGTGAAGCACCTCGCCCGCGCGATGGCGCTCGTCAAGGCCGCGACGGGCCGGAACGCCAGGTGACCGGCAGGACGCTACTGGGCCGGGTACCCACCCAACGGGTACCCGGCGTCCAGGCACTCCTGCTGCACCGCCGCCGCGCCGGCCTGCCACTGCTCGGTCGTACCTGCCGCACCACGGGACAGGACGCCTGCGGCATCCGCCAGGCCCCGCGTCCGAGACCGGTCGACGTACTCGGCTATCCGGTCCGCCAGCTCCGTTCGCTCGCTCTGGACACCAGACACCTGCGCCGGCCCGTACCCGAGCCTCAGCGCGTCGCACGCGGCCCGGCCTGGACCATCCAGCGTCGGCAGCTCACCACCACGGCCGAGCAGGTACGCGGCACCACCGGACGCCACGGCCAGCGCCACGACGCCAGCCGCGACCCACACCACCCAACGCCGCACCCTGCGATCACTACGGCCCGTACGTGCATCCCCCACGACAGTAGTCACCGAGCCAGTGTGGACGGACCCAGCAACAGCGTCACCCGCCGACCAGGCACCCGCCACCACCCGAGCGGGCGATCAGCGTGAGTCGGTCATGGGTGGGCGGCAGCACCCGACAGTGGCGACGCATCCGCACCCAGGTCCTCGCCCGCGACGGGTACCGGTGCCGAGCCCACCGCGATGGGTGGTGTGACAAGGTGCCAGGCCACAGGCAGCACACCTGCACCGACATCGCCGCGCTCGCCGGACCGGACGCAGGCCACGCCCACCACACCCTCGGCAAGGCGGCCACCGGCGACGACCCGCGCCATATCGTCGCTGCCTGTAGTGCCTGCAACCTGCACATCGGTGACCCGACCCAGCACACCGACCCACCGAACAAGGCGGTAACACGATGGTGAGCGCCGTGACCTGCGGTTTTTCCCCATGGAGGATCATGGCGGACAGCCCGCTCTGTCCTTTTTCTCTCTCTCCCGGTGACTCCCTGTGACCGCCCTGGCTGTGGCGCCCGTTCGGCTCGGCTCGACCACGCCGCGGCTGGCCACGCCGCCGCTGGTGCAGGGTCCCTCGGGGCCGTGCGTCTGCGGGTGTGCGCTGACCCGGGCGACGTCGTACGGCTGGGCAGTCATCGACTTCGCGCGGGACAAGCTCCGGATGCCGCTGGATCCCTGGGAGGAACTGGCGGTCATCCACGGTGGCGAGCTGCTGCCGGACGGCCGCCCGAGGTTCCGGACGGTACTCGTGCTCGTTGCCAGGCAGAACGGCAAAACGTTCCTGCTGACGGTGCTGGCGCTGTTCTGGATGTTCGTGGAGAAGTGGCCGCTGACGCTGGGCATGTCGACGATGCTCGAGTACGCCCGGGAGTCGTGGGACCAGGCGCGCACGATCGCCGAGGACGTCGACGAGCTTGCTGCCCAGCTGCCCCGCAACGCGGTGAAGGAGGGCAACAACGACGTCCGGCTGCTGACGACGCACGGCACCCGGTACAAGATCGCGGCGGCGAACCGACGCGGTGGGCGGTCGCTCCGGATTGACCGGCTGATCATCGATGAGCTGCGGGAGCACGCGACGTGGGTGGCGTGGAACGCGGCGACGAACGCGATGAACGCCCGCCCGTTCGGTCAGGCGTGGGCGATCACGAACATGGGCGACGACACGTCGGTGGTGTTGAACTCGCTGCGGGAGTCGGCGGTCGAGTTCATCGAGTGGTGGGACCGGGAGTCCGGGGAGCGGGGCGTGGCCGAGCTGCTGGCGGCCGAGGACATCGTCGGTGACCCGCGGCTTGGGCTGTTGGAGTGGTCGGCGCCGCCGGGGTGCGAGGTTGACGACCTGGACGCGATCGCCGCCGCGAACCCGAACGTCGGCCGGCGGCAGCACTGGGACGACCTCCTCGGCCCCGCCCGCCGGGCAAAGCGGGCCGGCGGAGAGGAAGAGGCCGGGTTCCGGGCGGAGGTGCTGTGCCAGCGGGTGCCGCTGCTGAATCCGGCGATCGACCCCGGCCGGTGGAAGGACTGCCTGGACCGGGCACCGCTCGATCTGGAACAGCGGCAGCGACTGGCCGCGTGCGTCGACCTGTCGCTGGACGGCACCCACGCGACACTCGCCGTGGCGACGGTCCTCGAGGACGAGCGGGTACGGGTCGAGACGGTGCACGAGTGGACCGGCCCGGACGCGGCAGCCCAGATGGAGCGTGAGCTACCGGCGTGGGCCGAGCGGGTGAAGCCGAAGGTACTCGGCTGGTTCCCGAGCGGCCCGGCCGCCGCGGTGGCGGCGAAGCTGACCGACCGGCGCAAGGAGGGCGTGCGCGGGTGGCCGCCGCGTGGTGTGCGGGTGGCGGAGATCCGGGGCGAGATGCCGGCGGTATGCATGGGGCTGGCGAAGGAAGTCACGGCACGGACGTTGGCGCAGTCCGGTCAGAAGATGCTCGACGCCCAGGTGGAGAAGGCGGAGCCGTTGAAGCAGGGCGGCGGGTGGGTGTTCACGCGGTCCGGTGGTCCGGTCGACGCGGTGTATGGGGTGGCTGGTGCGGTGCATCTGGCTCGGACGCTGCCGAGGATCCGCAAGGTTTCCCGTCGTCCGCACGGCTCCTAACCTTCGAATCGAAGGTTTGTGGCGGAACTAACCTTCGAATCGAAAGTTAGTTCACGTACACTCCCGATCATGGGATGGCTCGGGGCGCTGGGACAGCAGGTGCGGGATCTGCTGTCCCTACCCCGCCCCCTGGTGCTCGACGGACCACCGGTCGCCGCGTTCAATGACTCGACGCCGCGCCCGATCGACCAGCTCTTCCTGGAGCTGGGCGCGACGGCCGGGGTACGGCGGGTGTCGCGGGACGAGGCGCTGTCGGTGTCGTCAGTGCAGCGGGGGCGGAACGCACTCTGCTCGATCGCCACTCTGCCGTTGCAGCAGTACAAGGGCCTGGACATCGTTCAGAGTTCGTTCCTGCAACAGATTGATCCAGACGTGGCCAATGTGGTCACTCTGAGCCAGACGATCGAAGATCTTGCTTTCGAAGGCATCTCGTGGTGGCTGATCACCGCCGCCGACTTTGCCGGCTTCCCGCTTGCCGCCCGGCACCTGGACGTCAACACGGTGAGCCTTGACCCACCGAAAGGCCAGCCGAATCCGTTCCCGTCCGGTCGGGACGCGCGGGGCGTGAAGATCGTGTGGGTGGCCGGCAAGGATGTGCCGGCGGACCGGCTGATTCGGTTCGACTCCCCGAATCCGGGGCTCCTGACGGCGAACGCCAGAGCGATCCGGCGGGCACTACTGCTGGACCAGTTGGCGACCACGTACGCCGACAACCCGGCACCGAAGGACATCTTCACGGACAACGACGATCCGTCGGTCGAGCCGATGGACGA